>CAYVMB010000051.1:0-3792 GCA_964452435.1 uncultured Gammaproteobacteria bacterium | reverse complement strand
GGCAATGGCCTTTGCGGTAATAATACTATTGACCCTGGCGAAAACTGTGAAGGTGCTTTGGGCGTTGCCGCTGACGCTAACACCTCTAATTCTAGTCATCAATATAGTTGTAATCAATATTGTCGTTTTACCGGTGGTTGGTGCGGTGACAATATTATTCAAAATGGTCAAAACTTTACAATCAACCGTGAACAATGTGATGGAAGTCATGGCGTAGCTACTAGAACCAATGATTCTAATTCAAATCGCCAATATAGTTGTGTCCAACCAGCCAATACTGATGCCTGCACCTTTACTGGTGGCTATTGTGGTGATCACCTTATCCAAACTAGTACTAATAATCAAATTAACGAAGATTGTGATCGAACTATTGACAGTCCCAATCCAAGCCCCAGCACTACTTATAATGGTGTTCAGCGTTATCAATGCGGCCAACCTGGCACTACCAATGCTTGTAAATTTACCGGTGGCTATTGTGGTGACGAAATAGTCGATTATGGCTATGGCGAAACCTGCGAATCTGCTACCTATATCAACCCAACAATGGTTAATTCTAGCTCGACCAAACAATATTCTTGTCTAGCTAATAGTTGTCAAGTGACTGGCGGTTGGTGCGGTGATGGTCAAATTCAAACTACTACCAATATCACAGAACTGTGCGACTGTTCTAATAATAGTAAAAACTGCGCCTGGGCTGGCAATGCTAGCAGTTCCAACCCGAACCCAACAGCTACCAGCTCGCCAACAAATCTATATCGTTGCCAAAATTGTCTGCAAACCGGTGGTTGGTGTGGTGATGGCATAGTCCAAAGCCAATCTGAAAAATGTGACCCACTAGAACCACTAAACACTTTTAAATCTAGAACTGGCAATAATAATATAGATCAAAACTATTATAACCAATTTATTGCCGCATGTACCACCCAAAATTGTCAAATAGACTGTTACGATAAAGACGGTGACGGTTATGGTATTAATTATTATAAAAACTGCGGGGTTAACACCACGCCTGATTGTGAAGACCGACCGTTAGGCTCTGATAGCCTGATTAACACTCCTGATGATGGTCAAAGAATGAATCCCAATCAACCTGATAACTGTACCCAATATGATGGTCTAGATAATAACTGTAACGGCTTAATTGATGATAGAGGCTGGCTCTATAATCAAGTCTGGTCAGATAATTTTTCAAGACCAAACAACGAACCAATTCTAAATCCGGCTGTTCCCACTAATACTACCACTGCGAGCACTACTTTTGATAATAGTGAGGGGAGATCAGCCAGATTAGCCCAAAGTATGCAAGCTAGTGCTCCTAACTATGTCTGGCCAAACACTTGTAATAACCTTAATAGTACAACCACCAGCTGCACTGCTTATGCTAACAAGTCATTAACTGGTTTAACCTGGAATATTTCCAACACTGAATTAAACATGAACCAGAATTATGTTTTGAGTTTTAGATATAAGGGTTCAGCTAATTTTTTACACCCGACCACCACTAACCCAGTCAATCAAATTCACTGGAAATTAAGCCCCTATAATCAACTAACCAATTATTCCCAAGCTATCTATACTAGCAATTTAATTCGTCCTGGTAACCATCCTTCCTTCGATACCTCACCATATTTGGGCGGTTTTGTTTATTCTCAAGATTTCTATACGGCCTCTGGCAGCTCCAAATATTTATCTATCCTTATCGGTCAAAACAATCTACCGGCCGAAGGCAATATTCTTAATATTGATAATGTGTCTCTAACTGCTTGCCAAAATATTAGACCAGATAATACCTACTGTGGCAATGGTGTTGTAGAGGGGGCTTATGAGACTTGTGACTTTAATATGACCGCTCCCAATTGGGATGAAGCAACCGAGTTTTGTGATGATAATTGTCAAAAAGTACGTCGTTTAAAAATTTTACAGGTCTATCCTGGTTCAACTAGTAACGTCGATTTACAGGCTATTATAAATAACAATAAAGATAACCAGATTACCAGAACAGCCGTAATAACTACTACCTCTATCACTGATTTTAGAAATTCACCAACAAATTATATTCCAACAAACAACCCAACTAGTTTATACAATGTTATAATTTTTGGTTTTAAAGATTGTAATAATAACGAAGACTTAAACGCTAGCGCAGTTGATTCGGTTGAAAATTTTATTAATAATAATGGCGGCATTATTTTTGGTCACGATACTATCTGGAAATCATCTGGTATTTATAATTTAACTTGTGGTGGTAGCCACAACAATTTTAATAGCTTAGCCCATTACGCTGGTATTTCGACGTCTAATTATCAAGGCTCGAGCTACGATTATAGCTCTGTTGATAAAAATATTAATCCGACATCAACTCCAGCTAACTCTCTAATGTTTAATTATCCCTATATAATAGCTGACGATTTCACGGTTAACCACACGCACACCAGTGGATCGTTGCCTAACAACGGGATATGTAATTCTTCTGACGGATTAAAAGTCTGGTTTCATGGTGGAAATATTAATACCAAATTTTGGGCAACAACTTGTGGTCGTATTGAACATATCATGATTGGTCACAGCTCTAACTCAATAAACATTCATGAACAAAGAGCTTTGATTAATATGCTTTATTATGTAGCCACTCATTAGTCAATTAAATTTCAAAAACATGGAACAGACATCAAATAATTTCACTAAATACCGTTGGCCAATTATTATAGCCCTTATTGTCCTGCTGGCTTTGGCTGGCCTACTAATTTGGCAAACACAAAAGCCAATCAAAAACAATCAACCTCTAAATAATAACAGCCTTCAGGTTCCTGGCGAGCCGATTCAAGAACCTGTTGACTTAAGAACTGCCAACGATTTAGACGGTGATGGATTGACTAATTCAGCCGAACAAGAATTCGGCAGCAATCCAGAAAAAGCCGACAGCGATGACGACGGTTTAAATGATTGGCACGAAAAGTCATTGGGGACTAACCCAAATAAACCAGATAGCGATGACGACGGCATTAATGATTTGGAGGAATATACAAATTTAAGCAATCCAACTGGATCTGGTGACCTAGATAGTGACGGTGATGGTCTTAGCGATAAACAAGAACTCGGCTTAAAATCAAACCCTTATGCTGAAGACACCAACCAAGACGGCATTAACGATGCCGAAGCTCTAAAGCAAAATATTAGTCTGATCGATAATGACCTAGATAAAGATGGCCTAACCAATTTTGAAGAAGGAATCCGCGGTACCGATCCTCGCAAAGCCGACAGTGACGGCGACGGAATTAATGATTTTCAACAAATTTTTGGTAAAACTCAATAAAAAAACCTAAAAACAATAAGCAATAGCTGTCGCCACTAAAATACCAATTAAGGAGCCGACGGCTATTTGGGCTGGCGTATGGCCGATTCTTTCCAGCAGATGTGGATAAGGTCTTTCTAAAACATCATCATCTTCCAGGTCAGTAACCAACTCATTAAGCATTAAACCATGAGCACCTAACTGGCGGCGTAAGCCCGTAGCATCACGTAAAACAAGTAAAGTAAAAACTAAAGCGATAGCAAAACCAGGATAATCAAAACCTTTTTCTAGACCAATAATCGTTGTCAGAGCAACTGTTATGGCAGCGTGACCCGATGGCATGCCTGAATAAACCCACAAAACTGACCAAGATAACTTTTGCTTATTGGTTCTAACTAAAACCTTACTTAACTGAGCAATTAAAGCAGCGACTAGGGGAGCTATTAATATTTCCATAAATTTAAAGCTTATTTCTAAGGCTTTTTTATTATAGCAAAAAG
>CAYVMB010000050.1:0-3916 GCA_964452435.1 uncultured Gammaproteobacteria bacterium | reverse complement strand
GTTGATGATATTTTGGCTAGAGTGCCGCCAGAGCGGGCCGAAGATGTTATCTTATTCGCGCCAGCTGATTTAGAGCGGCCGATGGGTTTAAATTTATTAGAGTTTGACGCCAGATATCCGGAACAGAAGACTTTTGTGATTAACGAAATGATCGGTATTTTTGATAAGCTCTATGATCTTAAATCTACCGGCGGTCCTATTTTTGAACAATATATGCGTAATGCCATGTTATTAGTCATGGCTGACCCCGAATCCGGCTCAACCTTAATGGAAATCCCACGCGTTTTAGCTGACGCGGAATTCCGTAATCTAAAACTATCCCGTTGTGCTGATCAGACAGTGGTTGATTTTTGGCGCAAAGAAGCTGAAAAAGCTGGCGGTGATGCTGCTTTAGCTAACGTTGTTCCTTATATCACCTCCAAGCTGACCTCGTTTATTTCTAATGATATGATGAGGCCAATTATTGCTCAACAGACCAGTGCCTTCAATTTTCGTGAGATTATGGATAAGCGTAAGATACTTTTAGTCAGTCTGCCTAAAGGCTTAGTTGGTGAATTAAACGCTTATTTATTGGGTATGATTTTGGTTGGTAAATTATTGATGGCGGCCTTATCACGAGCCGATATGCCCAAAGAAGAGCGACGTAACTTTTTCTTATATATTGACGAATTTCAGAATTTTACGACTAATTCAGTTTGTCAGATTTTATCAGAAGCTAGAAAATATGGTCTAGGCCTGATTATTGCTCATCAATATATTGGCCAATTAGTGGCCCGCGGTGATACAGCAATTAAAGATGCCGTTTTTGGTAATGTTGGCACGGTTATTTCCTTTAAGATTGGTTCTGAAGATGCTGAGGTCTTACAAAAAGAATTTGCACCAACTTTTGATGCCTACGATTTAATTAATGTTGAAAAATTTACTGCCTATATTAAACTATTAATTAGTAATACAGCTTCGCGACCATTTACTATTAGAACCCCGTGGCCGTTAGCTGGTCAAGAGAATCTGGAGTTAGCCAGTAATGTTCGCCAATTAAGTCGCCTCAAATATGGGCAAGACCGGTCTTTAGTAGAGGCGGAGATTAGTCAACGCGGTAAACTTAATTTATAAATTATGACTGATCAAGTTAATAAAAATAATCAGCAAATTATCGCCGATGATTGGCAGCCAGATCAAGCGGTTGTTTTTAGTCAACCCGAATCTTTAGCCAAGCAACAATTGTCAAAAGTAAAAGCATCATCGGCGGTTGAGTCTGCTGACCCTAATCTAAATTCTAGTCAGCTTAAAAGCTTGCAGAATATTGCTGGGCGTTTAGTCTTGTTGGCCGGTGAATTACAACAAATTATTCAAGGAACTGTTCAGGTTGCCAAGCCCAGTCAGATAATAACTGATTCATCAATCAAAGAGCCTGTTAAGGCTGAAACAGTGGTTGAGGGTTATTTTGATGGTGAACAAATGATTGCTGCCAATGGTCAGGTTTATGCCGTTCCGGCTAATTATGCTTCAAAATCAAAATTAGTTGAAGGTGATGGTCTTAAGTTAACGATTGGCAACCACGGTCATTTTATTTATAAGCAGATTAATGTTATTGACCGTCGGCGTTTGGTGGCCAACTTAGAACAAGCTCCTGATGGCAATTATTATGCTGTCTATGAGCATCAACGTTGGCGATTGCTTAAAGCTAGCGTTAGTTATTTTAGGGCTCAGCCCGGCGATCGTATTGCTATTTTAATTCCTCAAGATATCGCGGCTAATTTTGCAGCCCTAGAGAACTTAGTAGCCGAATAATTTATGATAACCTGGTGGCCTAATAGAAAGCTTTTAAGTAATTTTCACCAGCTCACTGCTGCTGATGAGGAATTATTAAAAAAGGCCTGGAACTTGGCTCGCCAGCTTCACGCTGGACAGAAGCGTAAATCTGGCCAACCATATTTTATTCATCCGGTAACTGTAGCTGAAAATTTGGCTGAAAAATTTGCCGATCCGGTTTTAACAGCCGCTGCCCTACTTCATGATACGGTTGAAGATTGTCAAGATTGTTTAATGGGGGATATTTATCGAAAATTTGGTCAGCAAGTTGGCTTTTTGGTTGATTCAGTAACTAAGGATCGTCACAATTTTTATTGCCAGGGTCAAGAATTTAGTGATAATACCGAGCGTTTACTGTGGGCTGGTAGTCAAGATATTCGTTGTTTATTATTAAAGATTGCCGATCGTCAGCACAATCTAAGTACAATTAATCATTTACCAGACAATAAGCAGATCCGCATGGCCTTTGAAACTCAGGCTATCCTGGTGCCAATGAAAGAAATTCTAGGTTATGACCGAGATGACATCACGATTGATCAGGCCAAAGCTAATTGGCAACATTTCTTAAAGAAGGGTAAATTTATTAGTCTAAGCAAGCTTAAGGATGATTTATATAAAAAACAATTTATTGACCTGAATTGTGAGATGTATGATTTGGTTTATGGTCACACCAACGCTATTATTTGGCAGATGGCCGACCAGAAATTATTTGAAAAATTGGTTACCGATGAACAGTTTAATAAGACAGTCAATATCTTATCTATTACTAGCGATGGCCATAATTTTAAAGTTGAATTTCAATTTTTGCAGGGATATGTCAATCGCGGTTGTGGAGTTCAATTCGGCATATCTAAGTTTCGTACTTAATATATAAATTTATGACTCTTATTAATTCATTTGTCTCTGATTTAGAGTTAGATAAAGAATTGATCTATTGCCTAAAGAATCGGAATATGGAACAGAAGTTTTTATATATGGATGAGGCGGCCAGTTTTTACTATCAAACCTATGGCCATTCATCAACTGCTTCACCGGTTGATTTTTCCACTGATGAATATTATGACATCTTGACTAAACAATTTAAGAAAAAACAGCGTTTTGCTTTAATTAGCCTGGGTTGTGGCGATGCCGCTAATGAAAAGAAGATGCTCAAGAAATTAAAACAGGAAGGCTATGATTTTACCTATTTTGGTGTTGATGCTTCTCGTCAAATGCTTAATTTAGCTGTTGATAATTTAGCTGACCTAAAAGATGATTGCCAATTCTTATGCGCCGATATTATTAGTGAAGATTTTCAAGACGAAATTGCCCAATTAACCGAGAATTATGATTGTCGCGGTTTTCTATTCCTTGGTGGCACGATTAGCAACGTTAACCAGACCAATATTATTGATAGTCTTTATGGCTTATTAAAAAAGAATGATTTGTTATTTTTAGATATCAGGGTCCGCAATAGTCTAGATAATTCAGCCGATTTAGAGCTGTTTAATTTTTATGCTGGCTACTTGAAAGAAAAGAAAATGGTTCAATGGTTACTAACTCCATTGCGTAATGTTGGTATTGATCCGTCTTGTGGCACCTTAAACCTAGAGATGGTTAAAGAAAAATCAATTGGTGCTATTTTATTTAAGTTTAATTTTTTGTTTAATAGAAAATTTATTATTAGATTACGCAACGAAGTTATTCATTTTCTACCAGAAGAGAGGTTAGAATTACTCAATATTAGAGCCTACTACCCAGATAGTCTAACCAGTTTTTTTAAGGAACATGATTTTAAATTTGTCCAAGGTAAGGTTAACGCTAAGATTAGATATGGTTTTTTCGTTTATCAAAAAAATTAAGTAATTATTGTTTTAATTGTTATTATGTCCACCCTTTACCGTCAATATCGTCCCCAGATTTTTGCTGAAGTTTTTGGCCAAAATCATGTTAAAATCACTTTATCTGAAGAAATTAAGCGTCAGCAGATTGCCTCAGCTTATCTTTTTTGTGGACCGCGAGCGGTGGGCAAGACCACAATTGCTCGGTTATTAGCCAAATCATTAAATTGTTTAAATCGGCCAGCTGACTCAGCTGAACCCTGTAACCAGTGTGCTAATTGTTT
>CAYVMB010000049.1:0-3995 GCA_964452435.1 uncultured Gammaproteobacteria bacterium | reverse complement strand
TCATAATCATAAACATAGTCTTCCAGCTTGGGCAATAAATATAATAGCTCTGTTTCAGTCACAAAACCACGTGGCCGTACTCTGGAAACTAGAGCTTGAATCTGCTGTTCAGTTGGACCAGTAGCAATCTTGTCTTTCTTGAAATGTTTATCCGCCCGTGGCGCCACCTTGACTGACTTCTTGACCTTGGCCATCGACGGAGTTGACGGTGTAAAATCAGCAGTCTGTTCTTTGATAATCTCGCCCAGGCTGACCGAGTTGGCTTGATTCTTTTTAGTCATGAGGAAATTTTAATTATCCAAAACTCTCAAGGCTTGGCTCAATTCTTCAGCCTCGCCCATTAGGATATTGATATCTAATTCACGCTTATTCTCGCTTAATTCTTGATCTTTTTCTAAATCAGCAATCTGGCGGCTAATAATTGCTAAACGATTCTGCAAGTAATCACGGCGGATAACTCTAGCTAGCTTAGGCAATTCAACTATGGCCTGTTCCATGGAAGACTGGGCCAGGTCTTTATCTGCTAGCAAGAATAAGCTATTAATGTAATCTGATAACTGGCTGGCTGGCTGGCCAAAATCCTGGCTCCACCAACTTAAAAAATCATTATAATCTAAAGCTCCACCAGCTGTTAAGCGCTTTTTATTATAATAGACAATTAGGTTTTTGTAAATCTGGGCCGGCACGGTTTCACCTAAAAGCTCTAACTCTAACCATTGACTAGCGTTATCCAGAAGATAAGGAAACTTAATCAACCAAGCCAAAAATAAATCTAGCGTGTTATTTTGAACAGACTGCCTAGCCACTGGTTTGGCCACAGCCCCAGAAACTCCTTCGATTTTATCTTTGGCCGGCAAACTGCCATAGAGTAGCTGTACTTCAATACGCAAAACCTGAGCCAATTCTTTCAACCAATAATCGCGTTCCACTACATCAGATAACTTACTGATTAAAGTTAAGAAACGTTTAGTAGCCGCTTTACGGCTTTCAACTTTATCGGCGGTTAGTTGTGGTCTTAATAATTGAAAATAATATTCCATAATCGGCGGAGCCGCCTCAACTAAAGCTGGCCAATCACTGCTATGCTGACGCAAAAATTCATCAGGATCTTTGCCAGCCGGCAAGCGCAAAACCCGAATATTCATATTGGTCTGACTAGCCAAAGCAATAGCCCGATCGGCCGCCAACACTCCGGCTTGATCCATATCAAAAGCCAAAACCAAATTTTCAGTATAGCGTTTTAATAATTTCAAATGATCCTCAGTCAAGGCTGTGCCTGAAGTAGCAATAACATTCTTAAAGCCTTGTTGATGGGCCATGACGCAGTCCATCTGACCTTCTACTACGACCGCACAACCAGACTCTTTAATAGCCCCCTTGGCTCGCCATAGACCAAATAAATGACGACTCTTATCATAAATAAGATTTTGTGGACTATTGATATATTTGCCAGAACGACCATCGTCTAATTGTGGTAAAACTCTAGCTGAAAAACCCAATAAATTACCATTAACATCGTGCCAAGGAAACATAATCCGACCGCGAAAACGATCATAAAAACGCTGACCAGTTGAGGCCTGACTATTTAAACCAGCTAATAATAACTCATTCTCAGTATAACTCTGCCGCTTGAGATGATCACTAAGCATTTGCCAATCATTGGGCGCCCAACCAATTTGCCAATACTCAATAGTCTCATCGCTAAGGTGTCGTTCTTTTTTTAAATAAACTTGAGCGGCCTGAGCTAATTGATTTTTAGCTACTAATTGTTTTTGATAAAAAACACCCGACTCAGCCAAGGCGTCCAATAAACGGTTGCGTCGTGAATTGTCTTGCCCCTTGTAATCGGCTAATTGTATTCCGGCTTTTGGTGCTAACAGGCGCAAAGCCTCAGGAAAAGTTAGCCCTTCCATTTCCATCACAAAAGCAAAAATATCACCACCCTTACCACAACCAAAACAATGCCAGATTTGTTTATCTGGCGAAATCATTAAAGACGGCGTCTTTTCCTGATGAAATGGACACTTAGCCTTAAAATTACCGCCAGCTGGCTGCAATTTAATATATTCACCTAAAACATCGGCAACATTGAGACGAGCTTTAATTTCTTCGCTAGGATTAACCATGGTTGGATAATTGTTGTAAACGCCCAATTTCCGCAGCTACTAGTGGGCCATCGTATTCACCATTATGGCGAGCTTGGCCACCATATCCAGGCTGTTTCTGATCTAAGTGAAGATTAATTACCGCTTGTTGTCCCCGCTCTTCAATATAAACATGAAAACGCGGATAGGGTGAACGGCCAAAGGTCCGAACAAAACTATCATCACCTGACCGACCAGGCAAATAAGCATAGCCAGCTTGCCGCATTAATTGCGGTAAGGTCATTGCTAATTTTTGTAAATCCAAAAAGATTTTCATAGGTGCCCCCAGAGGGAATCGAACCCCCATCGCAAGATCCGGAATCTTGCGTTTTATCCATTAAACTATGGAGGCGGCTTGCTTAGCCAATATACAATAAACCAGCCTATTTTTCAAGGCTAAAGCTCAAGAAAGCTAATTCTCTAAAAACTACTTGGCAAGCTCAGATAAGGCTGCCCTTCTAGCCTGCAATAAACGATCAACAATTTCTGGAGAAGATAAAGCAACTACCTTATCATTAGCTAATCTTAAATATATCTGTTCGTCACTACGTAAAAAGGTTAAACCATTAAAGACCATGGTTGAATTATTAGGCATCACTGCCTTAAGACCATCAATCTTACTAACAAAAGATATGGTTGGATTTAAAAAATCATTACCCGCCCTAATTGAAGCCCCCATTTCATCAAACTGACCAGATATATTTGATAGTGACGGACCAATTACTGAATCTTCGCTAACTAGTTCTTGAAATTTTTGACTATTTACTACTTGATTTAGCAAATCAGCATGGCCCGATAAAACATCACGATAAGTATCTTGATTAAACAATTGATTGTTGACATATAGCTGATCACCACGACGAGCCACCTCTAATGTTCCAACGCTAGCCTGTCCATTCTCCTCTGGAATAGCTGTAAAGATGGCAGTCTTCATATCATTAAAATTGGAGTTGGGATTAGTTAATGTTGTTCTGATATTGGCAACATCATCCATATTGCTAAAAGCATCATCAGCTCTGTTGCTATAATCAACTGCGCCAACCTCTTCAGTGCCGATTGGTCGTCCAGCATCGCGCCATCTAACAAATTCATCAAGTCCACCGTTCCATTCTTTTGGTATTGGTGTCCCGTCAGTATGTCTTAAGAATTCCACGCTATGATCTATAACATCAATCTGACTACTATAAATTAACTTATTACTAGAATTAATCATTTCTTGTTTAAGACCATCCAAGATCTTAATTCTGTCTTCAATTGATAAATCACGATTATCATAGATACGATTAATATCACCATTCAAATCTTGATTAAAATTTTCACCAACACTGGATAATCCACCAGGCCGCTCAGCTAAAATAAATTGACGATAAACCTGAGCATCACCATTGGCCAAATCTTCATAGCTAATATCTTTAGCTGCTAAATTAAAATAGGAGTGATCAGACCACTTAGTTGGTTGGTTAGGATCTATCTCCCAACTCCTAGTAAGGGGCTGCTCAGCTTCCTGATTATCACCAGTTGTGATTTCGCTTTCAACGGCATCTAAATTATTGATTGCTTCTGGTTCAATCACATCATTATTTTGTGATGTTAAATCTTCATTTATAAGTGGTTCATCAATTTTAAAATTATTAGCTATATCTTCACTAGTTTTTTCAGATATACCATTTAAATAATTTTGTTCATAAAAACCGAGATGACCTGGGTCACTATCAATAACCACTAATCGTCCATTATAATCTATAACTTTAGCCCCTGGAGCAATAACATTAGGGTCGTAGCCGTCATAAATAATCGGATCGCCATTACTATTAAGATTAATCATTAAGACGCTTTCTTGGCCGCTAACTG
>CAYVMB010000048.1:0-4087 GCA_964452435.1 uncultured Gammaproteobacteria bacterium | reverse complement strand
TCAATACAATTCCAAGGTCTAAGATCAAAGTTCAAAACCCAGGGGCTAAGAACAAAGATCCAAGTTATAAACTTGCCACCGCAGCCGGGCTGCTGGAGAAGAAGTTGTAGCCAAGCCAGCCATAGCGCCAGTCCCACCGACGACCATCCCAGCTAAGGCAGCGGACGCACAGGCTGCCAAGGGCATCGCGGTAAATTGTGCCCCAGAAGAACACATATTTGCCTTTCCAATCCTCTGGTATCAACTCGGGGTGAGCGAGCAGATAATCCAGAACGTTGGCGTTCAGGACTGCCTTACCTTTCAGCTCTTTCTGCAGATCGTTACCGACTACAGGGTTTTTGGTCTGCTTCTTGGTCAAGTAAAGCTCGACTTTAGTAGCATTGAAACTAAATTGTCCGCCTGGACGATGTTCTTCTATCGACCAGCCTTCCGGAATTACGGGGGCAACATCGCAATCGATTAAATGTTCAATCATTTTAAACTCCTTTTTGCAACCATGTTCATTGAACCAAGTTGCTGATTATACTGTTGGGCTTTTGATATTTGCCACAGTAAGCAGCGGTTTAACCTAGATATTAAACCATTGCTTGCTATGGCAAATTGGGCTAGTTTTAAAAGTTCAATTTTAACCATTACACTATAGCATACTTGACCAATTCTGTCAAGACCCGGAACCGGCGAAACTTACTGTTCAACCCCCAGCCCCATTGTTCAAAAAGACCCAGCCGCTCGGCTAGGTCTTTTTTATATATCGTCTATTTCTCTTACTCTTGCTTAGCCGCTAAATCAATCAAAACCTGCTTTCTAATCTTTTTCATTAATTCCTTGTCCTGTTTCAAGAAGGACTTGGCGCTTTCACGGCCCACACCTAATTTAATCTCACCAAAGCTATAAGAATTACCGCTCTTAGTAATTGTCCCCATCTCCACGCCAGTATCTAATAGATCACCGGCTAAAGAAATGCCTTCGTTATACATAATATCAAACTCGCAGCTCTTGAAGGGCGCGGCGACTTTATTCTTAACCACCTTGCATTTAACTCTATTGCCCAGCATTTTTTCACCTTGTTTAATCTGAGCTAATTTACGAATATCGATGCGCACTGAAGCATAAAACTTTAAAGCATTGCCACCGGTGGTAGTTTCAGGGTTGCCAAACATCACCCCAATCTTCATCCGCAACTGATTAATGAAGATAACAATCGTCTTGGATTTAGCAATAACACCGGTTAATTTACGAAGTGCCTGACTCATTAAACGAGCCTGTGAACCCATCTGCATATCGCCCATATCACCTTCAATTTCCTTTTTCGGCACTAAGGCGGCGACACTATCTATAACCACTACATCAACCGCATTGGAACGAACTAAGGTTTCTAAAATTTCTAGGGCCTGCTCTCCAGTATCGGGCTGGCTGATTAACATTTCGTCAATATTGACACCGATTTTCTTGGCATATTCTGGATCTAAGGCGTGTTCGGCATCAATAAACGCCGCAATGCCTCCCTGTTTTTGAACTTCAGCGATAACATGCTGAGCCAAAGTAGTTTTACCACTAGATTCTGGTCCATAAATTTCAATCACCCGACCTCTGGGCACACCGCCGACGCCGATAGCTAAATCTAATGACAGACAACCAGTAGTTACCGCATCAACATTGGTGTTTTTAACATCACCGAATTTCATGATTGAGCCTTCGCCGTATAGTTGACGAATCTGACTCATCGCCGCTTCAGCCGCCTTTTGCTTCTCGGCTAAATCGCCACTATCTACGCTAGCGAGCTCTTTGTCTTTTTTAGACTTCTTGTCGTTGGCCATATAAAAAAATTAAAAAATAAACGGGGGTTTATTAATCTATTGTAGCACAAAAATCTTTATTTGAGCAGTTGCCGATACAGCCTTAAATACTCCCGAGCTGGCTCATTCCAAGACCAATCTTGCTTCATTCCCACCCACTGACGTCGCTGCCAAGCTAATGGCTGGTGGCTGTATTCAGCCAAGGCCCTGTCAACTGTTTGATAAAATTCAGTTTTGGTTAATCTATCAAACAAAAAGCCATTATTTTCATTAACCGTATCTTTTAGTCCACCAGTAGCCCTGACAATCGGCACAGCTCCGTAACGCATAGCCATCATCTGAGTTAAGCCACAAGGCTCAAAGCGCGATGGCACCAAGAATATATCGGCCGCGGCATAAATCTGATGCGCTAACCGATCATTAAACTTAATTTGAACACTAATCCGCTCCGGGTATTTAGCTGCTAAGGTAGCTAATTGTTCCTCATAGCGCGCTTCACCAGTCCCCAAGAAAACCCATTGGCAGTTACGCTTGGCCATTTGTTGATCAAATAATTCCAAACCCTTCTGCCAAACCAGTCTAGAAATCAAGCCAGCCAACGGAATATTAGCATCTTGTTTTAAGCCCAGCTCTTTTTGCAAAGCTAACTTATTAATTTTTTTACGCTCCAAAGTTTGAGCGCTAAATTTTTTAAATAAATTTTTATCCTTAGCTGGATTGTACTCCACGGCGTCTATACCATTAATAATACCTGATAGATCTGATCGACGTTGTCGCAAATAGCGCCCCAGCCCAGCGTCTAGTGGCCGACTCAAAATTTCCTGAGCATAGGTTGGACTAACCGTTGTCACCCGATCGGCTGTCTTGATGCCTTCGGCCATAAAATTAAGATCACCCTGCCAATTTTTTAAACCGGCCCATTTAATAATGCCAGGGCCAGCCCAACCTTGATTGGCTAAATTATGAATAGTATAAACTACTCGGCTATCTTCATAAAAATCACTCGGCCATTGATGTAATAAATGTTTTGTCAGAGCCGTGTGCCAGTCATGAGCATGGACAATTTCTGGTTTAAAACCTAGGGCCTCGGCTGTAGCTAAAGCTGCTTTAGTAAAAAAACTGAATTTACGTAAATCGTCAATTTTGCGATTCGGCTTATCATCTTTATCATTGGGCTGCTGATAAATTGTGGCTGTTCTTAAAAAAGGATGATCTAAAAAATAAACTGGCACGCGACTCTCGGGCAGCTTGGCCTGATAAATTTCAATTTTTTCTAAACCAGTTGACCATTTAACGCTAGCGGTTTTGGTTATTTTTTTAAGCTTATAACGCCGCCGATCGATTAAATCATATAGTGGTAGACAAACTCGTACATCGACACCTAGTTTTATTAAAGACTTAGGCAACGCCCCAGCCACATCACCCAAGCCGCCCGTCTTAGCAAACGGTGCTACTTCAGCCGATAAAAACCAAACTTTAATTTGCTTGGCCATAATTTAACCAATTATTTCTTTAATTCTTCTTAAATCATGACTATCAGCTCGCCAATAATCATAAGCACTTCTAAGACCATGTGACCCTTCTTCAAAGCGATGAAAATCAGAGCCGGCAGTCATAATTAAATCATAACGTTCGGCCAAATCTTGAATATACATTACCGCTCCCAGGCTATGGTGTGGTGATAAAACCTCAATACCGTCAATCCCTAAATTTTTTAATTTGTTAATTAAACCAATCTTAATAGAGCGACCTTTAGCTGGATGGCAAAAGACCAGTTGACCACCTAATTCTTGACGCAATTTAGTAATTCGCTTGATATCAATACAGCTAGGACGCAAGCGACCAATCTTCTTATTACCAAATAATAAACCAATAGCTGCTTCCTCGCGGAATTTTTGATCATCAAGTTGTTCAGCTATTATGGTGCGGTTACCTGGTATCAACAACAAGGCATCTAATAGTCCATTAGTTGGGACATAGTGGGTAAACTGTTCAACCACTTCCTGGCTATTTTTAACTAGCAAATCAGCTTGAATAAGTTTCTGCAAATGCTGCCGCAAACGAAGAGCCCAATGACGCTGACTAGTTAATAATAATTTGTCAATTTGTTGATTACCAATTGGCAAATTATACCAAAGCAAATTAATTTGTTGATTATTCAGCCGCGTATACAATTCTATGCCCGGCACTGCCTTAATTTTTAGTTTTTGACAAGCTTTAAAAAATTCAGGCCAGCCATCTAAAGTATTATGATCGGTTAGCGAAGCTACTTTAACCCCTTGCTTGGCTAA
>CAYVMB010000047.1:0-4157 GCA_964452435.1 uncultured Gammaproteobacteria bacterium | reverse complement strand
AAATTGCCAAAGATAACGGGCTAATCGAATAACCTCTGAGTTACAGTTCCAGCCCAAGGTGGCCCGCATCCTCGTGCTAGCACGAGGATCCTAAAAACAGAGCTTATTTAAGCCCTGTTTTTGTTTTACAGAATAGCTGGTGTCTGATAAGATTATAAAGGCAAAAATCAGATCGACGATTTGCCAAAGTGAATGAACCTATGAAATTTGAAGGACAACCACAAACAACATCAGAAGACAAAATTGAGCAAACTTCTACACAAGAAAACGCAGAAGTTAAGAAGCCTCTTTCTGCTGGAGAAATAAAAGTTAACGAATATGTTGGCCGTATTTTGAGCGGCGAATCTAAAGATTCAATTTTTGAAGGATTACCGGAATCCTTCAAAACTAGCATTGAGGACAAACTAGCACAGTCAACCGAAGAAGATGAAAAAGGTATCCCCCCGCAATATCGAGGCTTAAATTCTGAAATACTGGATGAGATTTGGATAATTCCTGAATATGTTGACCGCGAAAAAACAAAAGAATTAAAAAATAAAAAAATAAAAGCAATCACTGCGCTCAAAGAAAAAGAGTTATATGAGACGGTAAAAAAAGAAAGCCAAACAGCTGATGAGCAAAAAATTACGAAATTAAGGCAAGAATTAGGAATTGAAAAATCGACAGAAGCCCCGACAACAGCAACTAAAATCGAAATCTCGTCTTTGGACGCCGAAACTACCTCGTTAAATATTGAGGAAAGAAAAAAACTAAGCGGCTGGAATGCTGGTTATGAATTGGCTAAAGTAGCAAAACAACAAGGACTTGATCTCTCAACTCTTTCCAGAGAAGAATATGTTGATTACGCCATTCAAAATTCTTTGGCGATTGACGATAGTCAATTAAGAATGCCTCCCTGGCAACGCATGTGTGAATCTGCTCCAGAAATTGTCGCCGCCAATAAAGAAAAAAGGGCATTAATCAACGAAGACTCAGATAAAGCGTTTAATAAATTTTGTTTTGAAATCCAAAAAAAAGCTGGCGAAGACGACCGCTCTATTCAAGATAAAATAAGAGTTAGACAAGGAACAAAAGATTCTAATTCTTGGTTGTTCTTCAAAGTAAATAATGGCACTACCGAAGGAAGTAAAGAGACATTTAAGTCATATGTTTCGGTTAAAGATTTAAATAAACTAACACCAGAAAAATTTACTTCACTGATGGTGGCTCTTAGAGACGCAGGATATAATGGCGATATCAAAATTTTTCAGGACTTAGCGGTACAAGGATTAAGTCTAAATGATCAAATCGTCATGCATGGCGCATCAGAAAACGACGCTAAGCTTGCATTAGGTGTCGCCGAAAAGTTTTTCGGTAATGACTTAGACCAAAAAAGTGTCGGAAAGGATGAGGTTATAGATGGAAAAAATCATAGCTATAGCGAAATCTTGGCGAAGAAAATTAAAGACGCTATAAATCCACCAAAAAAAGAAATAGTTGTTGTCTAATAAGGCTATAGAAGAAAAGCATGGAAATAGAAAAAATTTATTTTCCTTCATCATACAAAAAGGCAATTTTGAAAAGAACTAAAAGCTTCACTATTCGTGTCGATAAAGAGCTGGGGAAATATAAAAAAGGACACATTTATCAAGTTTTCTCATATGCTGACTCTGATTGGAAAACTAAAATCAAAATAAAAGAACTTATTAAAATTAGAATAAGCGAACTCGTTGAGTTTGGAGTTCCAGAAAGATCTGTGAAATCCCTGAAAAGAAAAACAATATTGAGTAATAATGATCATGTAGAATTAATCAAATTCAATTATGCTTAACCTAGTTATAATAATATGACCAATTATCAGGGCGACATTATTGAAGAGTCATTAGAAAATAAGGAGGTTCTTAGGGAATTAGCAATAGTTTCCCAAAGAGTTGAGAAAGTCACTGTTGAACATCAAACACCTTGGCTGGACAAGTGGACACTAGATACCATCACTGTTGACCCTGAAAAGGCCAACACTCTAGCTAAGCAATTAAGCCAAGCTCTTGAATCTGAGCACGGCTGGTATATTGATTACCGCAATGACCAACATCATTACGTAATTTTTAAAAATAAGTTTTTCAAATTGGATCGCAGCAAAAAATCAGATTATGCCGAGATGATAAAATATGGCCTATCAATCGGCACGCCAGAGCATCAACTACCCAACTTCTCTGATTTACCGCTGGATGTCTTGGACGGCTTTTTAAGAACAGCCAAAGCCAATACTTATGCCAACGAGAATAGCCAGCCAGTCGCTTCACTGCGCCCCGGCTCCAAGGATTATCATTTTGAGCAAGATAGTCTGACCTATCATGACACTTATTTCGGCTCCACCAAGTTCGTCGGCGAAGAAATTGTATATAAAGATGGCCGACCAGCTTGGGGTATGAATTATTACGGCTTTACTCTTGATAACAAAATTAACGAAAATTTATTTGATGCCATCTTACGCCCCGCTTTGATGGCTGGCCCAGGAGACAATATCCCAGTTCGTGGTCCCAAAGAATTCATCAATGGAGAATGGAAATATACCTTTAATGCTAGTGGAAACCTAGCTAATTTTACTGGCGTTGAGGAAATATCCAAGGATGGTCAAGTTGTCTGCCGCCTATATTGTCATGGCGGATTTATTGAATAAACAACCTACTTAAAATCTTATGGCCATAATTGTTGGGCACAAAGGCGCAGCCGGATACGCACCAGAAAATACGATAACCTCATTCAAAACAGCCATAGAAATCGGTTGTGACTGAGCTGAGCTAGATGTTAGATTAACTAAAGACAACCAAGTGGTTGTTATTCATGATGATGAAGTATCCAGACTAACCAATGGAACAGGCTTTGTTAACAAGATGACTCTGTCGGAGATCAAAATGTTAAACTGTGCTGATAATGAACATATTCCCACTCTGCAAGAAGTTATAGATATCTGCAAAGATAAAATTGATTTACAAATCGAATTAAAAGCCGAGGGCACACCTAAGCCAGTTAACGACTTAATTGTCCGTAACGGCCTTGAAAATCAGGTGGTTATTACTTCTTTTAGTCCCAATCTGCTAACCGAGATAAAGAATCTAAATCCCAAATTATCGATCGGCTTACTTTTTTGGAAAAATGAAACTATGGCCGATATTTGGAACCTAACAGCTAGTATTCCATTGGACTTCTTGGCTCCCTTTTCAGGTATAATCACTACAGACTTTATTGCCAGGGCTCATGATTTAGGAAAAAAGTTTACGCCTACAGAGTTAACGAAAAAGAACTAGGTGATAGATTAATAACAATGGGTGCTGACGAAATTGGAACAGACTTTCCTAAACTATTTATATAGTATCAGGACGATTTTCAGACAAAAATAATATTCAAACTTACTTATCAACCTTAACCAAACCAATTACCTCTCCACTGCCATTAACCAGGGTCAACGAGCCAGAATCATTAGTATCATAACCCCAGCCTTTTTGAATTCCGGTTAAAAAAACTGTCTCTACTTTCATTATATCTCCTTCACAAGCCATCTCAGTGCTAGTCAGTGGACCATCGGCCACTAAATTATTGCCTTCAACTAACTTATACGAAATACTAAACTGATTACAAATCTTGCCAGAGATTTGATTCTCGGCAAATTCAACTAATAAATTCTGGTCAACTAAATCCACTATTTCTTGGTTGCTAACTAATGAAACAACTCTCCAAGAATGGCCAGCTAATGGGTTGTCCACACCAACCAAAGCCGGCTTGTCAATCACTTCCCCGGCAATCTCTTTATTAATAATCTCTTCAACTTGATCTCCAAGGACGGCTGGTGACGATTTGGGTTGAAAAATCAACCAGACATTCAAAATTAAAACAACTACTAACAAGCTACCAAATAACCACAGTAATTTTTTGTTCATAGCATTAAAATTAATTAATTAACTATTATTTTTTAGGCTTTTGACCAATCAGGCGCAGTTGATCGGCCGCCTTATCTAAAACTCCTTTTTTTAAAGAATAAACTAGCCAACGTCCCTGACGTTCCTGTAAAATCAGGCCTGCCTGCATCAGGGTGGACAGATGATGAGATAGCGACGGCGCAGTAATATCAAAATGCTCCCCTAGTTCACTAGCCGCCAAATCTTTGCGGCTTAATAATT
>CAYVMB010000046.1:0-4201 GCA_964452435.1 uncultured Gammaproteobacteria bacterium | reverse complement strand
ATCAACATTATTTAATAGATAGTCGTGATTTTGATTTTCAGTTGATTAATAGTAAATTAAATTTATTACTAAAAATTAATGATAGTAACGCCGCCAGCGGAGTGGCGGCTGGTCAGACACTTAATTATCAGCTCAGCTATGCTAACCAAGGTGAAAGTACGCTTAAAGATATTCGTTTGGTGGCCTCATTACAAGGTAGTTGGTTAGATTGGTCTTCGCTTAAAGACAAGGAGCAAGGACAAATTGCTGGCCAGACAATTATTTGGACCAAAAAAGAGTTACCAGAATTAGCTTTATTAAAACCAGGAGCTAGTGGTATTGTAAGTTTTTCCATTAAGTTAAAAGATTGGACTAGCGGTGATAAAACTGATGATGGCCAAATTACTAGTTTTAGCTATTATCAGGTTGGCGATGATAGCCTTGGAAAACCGAGTGATGACCAAAAGAGCAATACCATTATTAATCAATTAAATAGTGATTTTGCTTTTCAAGAAGCGGTGATGTACTTTAATGAAGATAATATGGCTGTTGGTTCTGGGCCTTTACCTCTAGTGGTTGGGGAGACAACCAATTTAAAGGTTTATTGGCGCTTGAAGAATACTGTTCATGATTTACGAGAGGTATTGGTGACTGCTGATTTACCAGACTATGTTACCTGGGCCGGTAAAGATAATGCGCCTAGTGGTCAAATAAGCTATGATCAAGAAAAACATCAGGTAACCTGGCGGTTAGATCGTTTGGCTGCTGACGATGAAACGATAGTTGGCCAGTTTAGTATTGGTGTTACGCCACGGCAGGATCAACAGAATCAAATTATTATCTTGCTACCCGGCTCAACAGCTGTGGCCATTGATAATGCCACCCAAGGTAACATAGAGACTGTTAGTCAGGCTAAGACTAGTCGACTAGAAGATGACCAGATTGCTCAAACTGATGGTCTAGTTAAATAATTTATTAAGAATAATTTTTGTATAATATTTTTATGAATCAATTTATCGACAATCAAGCTGCTGATTTTCAAAAAGCGATTGATTTTTTTATGAGAGATATTGCTAGTTTGCGGACTGGGCGAGCCCATCCAGGTTTGCTAGACGATGTTTCCATTGAAGCCTATGGCAGTTTTTCGCCGATTAATGCGCTAGCTAATATTAGTATTCAAGATGCCCGTTGTTTAGTGGTGGCTCCTTGGGATCGTTCGGTTATTAAAGATATTGAAAAAAGCTTGATTAGCGCTGATTTGGGCATGGGGATTGTTAACGAGGGTGACAAGTTGCGATTAACCATTCCAGCCTTAAATGAAGAAAATCGTCGCGAATTAGTTAAGCGTTTGAATGAAAAAATGGAAGAGTCACGGATTGTTTTGCGTCAGGTCCGTGAAGATGTTAAAAATAAAATTGAGGCGGCTTTCGCTGCTAAAGAAATTAGCGAGGATGATAAATTTCGTTTCGCTAAAGAGTTGGATGATTTTTTGGTTAAGAAAAATGACGAATTAAAAGCCTTACGTGATAAAAAAGAGGCGGAAATTATGACTATTTAGTATGACTATCCTTATTTTTTTAGCAGTTTTAAGTGTTTTGGTGGTGGTCCACGAATTGGGCCACTTTTTAGCTGCCCGACTAGTTAAAGTTAAAGTTGAAGAGTTTGGGCTAGGTTTTCCACCTCGTTTACTTGGTTGGTTTAAAAATGGCCGAGGACATTGGCGAACAATTGGTTTTCGAGCTCAGCGTCATCAACACACAGTTTTTTCTATTAACTGGATACCCCTGGGGGGGTTCGTTAGGTTGCGTGGAGAAGATGGCGTTGATCGACCTGGTGATAAAACCAATTTTGCTAATAAAACTATTGCCCAGCGCCTCTTAATTATTGTGGCCGGAGTGGTGATGAATATAATTATGGCCACCTTAATTTTTATTGGTGGCTTAAGCGTTGGTTGGCCGCAAGCCACAGACAACCTTGGCCCCAAAGCTAAAGTTGTTAATCGACAAGTGGTGATAGTTGACGTTTTAGCTGATTCCCCAGCCAGTCAAATTGGCCTAGAAACAGGGGATTTAATTATTAATATTAACGGTCAACCAGTTGGCAGTATTGCTGAATTGCGCCAAGTTAATCAGGAATCAGCCGGTCAGCCGGTGGCTTATCAGATTAATCGCCAAGACAAGATGCTTGAATTAGAAATCTCGCCACGAATAATGGAAAGTTCGGCTGGCCAGTATAGTCTTGGTGTCGCTCTGGCCGAAAGTGGTTTAGTAACCTATGCTTGGCCTAGAGCTATTTGGGAGGGGATGCGCTTAACGGCGACCAGTTTGCGAGATATTGCTAGTGGTTTTTGGCAATTATTGGCTGGACTTTTTCACGGCCAAAATATGTCTGACCAAGTTGCTGGTCCAATTGGCATTGCTGTGTTAACTGGTCAGATTAGTAGCCTTGGTTGGATTTATTTATTACAATTCGTAGCCTTATTATCATTAAATTTAGCCCTCATTAATATTCTGCCACTACCAGCCTTAGATGGTGGTCGGCTATTATTTATTATTATTGAGAAGATTAGTGGTCGACCGGTTAAAGCCAAGATTGAAGCCATTATTCATAGTATTGGCTTTATCCTGCTGTTGGCCTTGATCGCAGTGGTTACTTTTCAGGATATTGGTCGGTTGTTAAAATAAACTGATAGTTTGTAACAAAAAAAACACCCGAATCGGGTGTTTTTTTTGTTTAATAATTTTTTAATTAGCCAGCCACAGAGATAAATTGAGAGTCGAAGCAAAGCAGACCCAAAGCAAATAAGGGAACATTAGCCAGCCTGCCGCTTTATTTAGGCGGCTGAAAGCCAAGAGACAGTAAGTAATCAAGATAATTAAAAAAAGTATTTCAATAAAAGCTAGACCAATATTTTTTAGTCCAAAAAATATACTTGACCAGGCAACGTTGGCAGCCAATTGACCAAAAAACAAGATAACGGCCTTTTTCCTGGTTTTCTTTTTATTACGGCCTGACCAGACGAGATATAAGGCAATGGCCATCATGATGAAAAGAACACTCCAGACGGGGCCAAATACCCAACTTGGCGGCGTTAAGGCTGTTTTGTTAATAGTTGGATACCAGGTGGTTACTGTTGAGGCGGTTACAATTCCGCCAAGGATACTGGCGGCTAAAACGGATAGTCCGCTGGTTAGCAGTTTGGGCCAATCAATTTTATTCATAGCAAATTACTAGATAGATTATTAATAATATTATACAAGATTATATTAGAAAATCATATAGAGAAATAAAAACAAGACCAGATTATCTGGCCTCGCTTTCGTTTTGGCGGAGAGGGCGAGATTCGAACTCGCGGTCCGCTTTCACGGACGACAGTTTTCAAGACTGTTCCATTAAACCGCTCTGGCACCTCTCCAATTATTTTAAGACTAACAAAATTAACCCCAGCTGGCAATAGTTGTTAGATAGAAAAGCCCCGCTAAGCAGGGCTTTGATTGTTTATCTTGGACAATAGCTCAAAGAGCTCTTGTCCATTGGTTTTTTTGGGGACGCCCAGGGCGGCCTTAATAGCTTCCCAGGCCCTTTTTTTATCAACCTTGGTCCGGAAATTTTCCAGTGCCCAAGGCGACAATCTAACAGTGGTTGCCTTCTGCCATTGTGGTTTTTCACGGCAAGTGGGACAAAGCGGACGAGGGACAAAGTGATAGCCCTCGTGATGGCTGCCCATTGCCGGCAAGATCGTAGCCGGCTGATTGCATTCGCTACAAATGGCAGTAGCAGCTAATTGATTGAACTTAGCTATCAACCACTGAAGGTGATGATGATAGCCGTTAAGATGAAGGGGGTTGTCGGCGTTATGCTCTAAGGCCCACTTCATCTTTAAAAAATCTGAAATGTTATGGAGCAAAATTTGCTCCAAAGTTTGTCCGGCGTGTTGGCCGGACTTGAGATGGTAGGGCCCCACTGGGGTCCATTCTTCCTTTGGAACCATTTGTTCCTCCTTTTTTCTAAGAGCTATTTTTATATTGACACATTAATCATATTATGTCAATAGTTGACGGACCCTGATAGCCTGCGGTATAATTTAGACAATCATCTAAATATATTTTATGTATCTAAACGAAATCTTTGGGGCTCTAGCCGACCCAACTCGGCTTAAAATTGTTAAATTATTAAGCCGCAAAGATTTGGCGGCTAGTGAACTAGGGGAGCATTTTGATAT
>CAYVMB010000045.1:0-4226 GCA_964452435.1 uncultured Gammaproteobacteria bacterium | reverse complement strand
CGTCTAATCTGCCGATGATAAGTAATAGCAAAGCGATGAGCTTCATCGCGAACTCTTTTTAATAAATGTAAGGCTGGATTATTTAAAGACAACTGCAGAGCTTGTTTCTGACCAGGGAAAAACAATTTATCCATAGCTCGAGCCGACCTTAGACCTTTATCTTTACCTAAACCAATAACTGGGATATCCCAGCCAGCCCGATCTAGCAAGCGCCTAGCAATATTAGCCTGAGCCTTGGCCCCATCAACCACAATCAAATCTGGCCGCGGCCAATCATTATGGGCTAAACGTCTAGTTAACATCTCACGTAATAAAGCGATATCGCCCAAACTGCTGGTAGTTTCTACTCCGGCTAACTTAAACCTCTTATAGTCGCTGGGACTAGCTTCTCCATCAATAAAAACAACTAGCGAACCAACCGCCTGTTTATTATACAAATTGGACAAATCATAGCCCTCAATCCGCCGCGGTGGCTTGGCAAAGCCCAATAATTTAGCTAATTCGACCACGTCATTGGCATATTTTTCCTCCAGGCCCAAAATATGGCTGTTAGCCAAAACTTGTTCTAACTGGCGCAGTTGCCAATCTAGTGAACTAATTTTGTGTTCAATCTCAGTAATCTCTTCACTATCGCCTTTGTTTTCAGCTTGTTTAACTAATTTTACTAACTGTTTTTGATAGCTACCCAATTCGGCCTGGATCTTTTTAACCACTGACTTCTTCTCTCCCTGTAAAAATAAAACAATCTGCTGAATAATCTTTTTATAATCAACAGCGCTGATAAATTGCTGACAAGGACCTGGGCATTGACCAATCCGATAATACAAGCAGGCTTTGGCCGGTAGGTTACAGCAAGAGCGATAAGGCCAAATTTTACGAATAATCCTTAGGGTCTCACGAGCTGCTTGGCTGCTGGTAAACGGTCCAAAAAATTGGCCTGATTCTTCCAATTTACGAGTCAGATAAATCCGGGAAAAATCGTCAGCACTAATCGCAATATATGAATAACGCTTATCGTCGCGCCAGACAATATTATATTTTGGCTGATATTTCTTAATCAAGTTAGCCTCCAATAATAAGGCCTCAATCTCGCTATCGGTTTCTAACCATTTTATACTGGTAATTTCAGCAATCATTTGTTGTTTAGCTGGTGTTAACTCTTGATAGCGCTGCCAATAAGAATAAACCCGCTTTTGCAGGTTGATGGCTTTACCAATATAAACTATTGTTCCATCTTGAACACAAAATTGATACGACCCAGGTCGATCAGGTAGGGCTAGTTGTTTAACTTGTTCTAAAGTTAGCATAATAAAAATAGAATAGGGCTCAACCCTATTCTATCATCTGCCTATTTTTTGAGCAACTATTATTTTTGACTAATAACCTGAACCGGACAATTATCTATGGCCTCTTGAGAACAAGGTTTAGGTTGGGCACTATTAACTACTTCAGCTTTAAAATCATCATTAATCCGAAAATTGTCTGGGCACAGACTAGCACAGAGGCCACAACCAATGCAATTAGCTTGATCTATAACAATCATAATTTTATTTATTACGGCGACCAGTCCAACGACGCTGAACTGGCGCATCTTTCTTATCAGTCGCTTGGCCTGGTGTAACCTCAACAATCGTCCGACCGCCCGACTGGCTGTCGTAAAGTTCAACCATAATAGTCCCTTTCAAAATATTGCGATTGATTACATAGCCCATCTGACCGTCAACTTTCCACTGGCTACCAATATCAGGCAATTTCTTGGCCATAGTCTGATAACCATCAGCTTCATAGGCCAAACAACACATCAAGCGGCCACAGATACCGGAAATCCGCTCGCTACCGCGATGATTAATTCCCTGAATCTCGGCCATATCTGAGGTGACTGAAGATAATTCGGTTAAAAAACCCCGACAACACAAGCCACGACCACAGACCCCCTGACCGCCAAATAATTTAGCCTCATCACGGGTGCCAATCTGCTGTAAACGAATTTGTTTATTAAAATTCCTAGTTAAAAGACGCACTAATTCACGAAAATCAATTCGTCCTTCAGCGGTAAAAGCAAAAGTTAAGCGCCGATTGTCAGCCGAAATTAAGGCATCAACCAGCTTCATTTCTAATTGGCATTGATCAATGAACTGCTGACATTGACTAAGAGCCAAGGTTTTATCAAAATTATCAACTATCTGACAATCTTCTTGGCTCGCTAGGGCGGCAATCTTCTTGGTATGACCCGACCAAGCCGCTGCCTGATCGTCACTAAGATATTTAAACCCCAAAACACGACCTAGTTCTTGGCCGTTCTCAGTGTCCACTAATAAGCGTTGGCCAATTTCTAACGACCAATCATCTGGCTCACATAAACTGGGCCGATCCCAGGGATAGATCTGTACTAAAACCAGTTTCATAGCTTGGTGCTAAAACTGGTCAAAATTAGAGTTTAAAACGATAATAGCCTTCAATTACCGCTCCACTAAGAAGCTGCTCAACGGTTTGCTTCTCATCTTTAATAAACTCCTGTTTAACTAAGCAAACTTCAGTAAAATAACGACTAACCTTGCCATCTAAAATCTTTTCAATCATCTCGGCCGGTTTGCCTTCTTGACTAAGCTGTTCACGATAGATTTCCTTTTCCTTATCAATTTCCGACATCGGAACCTGATCTGGAGTCAAATATCTGGGATTATTAGCGGCAATCTGCATAGCAATATCTTTGGCCACTTCGCCAGCCTCCGGCTGGCTAATCGCCACTAGAACACCAATCGAACCGCCAGCATGCAGATAAGCAGCTACAGTCCCTTGGCTAGTCAAATTAGCACAATCGCTTAAAACAATTTTCTCACCAATAATACCGCTCAAATTATCAACTGCCTCACCAACTGTCTGCTCACCTAAAGGTAGGGCTAATAATTCGGTCAAAGTAGCTGGCTGATGATCGGCTAAGATTTGTAAAATATTATCAGCTAGACTCTGAAATTGTTCATTACGAGCCACAAAATCAGTTTCAGCTCGCAGTTCCATTAAATGGCCACGGTGCTGATCAGGACTAATCCAAGCCTTAATAACTCCTTGGCTAGCTTCGCGCTCAGCTCGTTTGCCAGCCTTGGCAATACCTTTTTTACGCAAGATTTCCATGGCGACAGTCAAATCGCCGCTAGCCTCAGCTAGAGCAGTCTTACAATCAACAATACCGGCGCCAGATTGTTCGCGCAGGTTCTTAATCATTTCCATGGTGACTTCCATATGAGTAAAATTATAAAAACTAATTTATTCTTGCTCTTTAACTACTGGCTGATGGCTTTCTTTAGCTGCTTCGCGCTGTTGTTTACCGGCCATAATCGCCTGCTCCAAAGAAGCTAAGACCAATTCAATACCTTTGGTGGCATCATCATTGGCTGGAATCGGATAATCAATGCCAGTCGGATTGGTATTGCTGTCGCAAATAGCAACAATTGGAATACGACGTTTTAATGATTCAGCTAAAGCAGTTTTTTCCTTTTTAATATCCCAGATAAAAATAATTTCTGGGACTTTAATCAGGTTGACTAAACCGCCAACGCCAACTTCTAATTTAGCGGCTTCACGATCAAATTCTAATTGTTCTTTCTTGGTATACTTAGCCAGTTGACCAGTTTTTTTCTTATCAATAATATCCTTGTACTTGCGGATAGAATTCTTGATAATGAAAAAATTGGTCAAGGTGCCGCCGAGCCAATGCTCAGTAATATAAGGCATATTGGTCGCCTCAGCTACTCGGCGCAATGGTTCTTTAACCTGATCTTTGGTGCCAACCAACAAAATATTCTTACCGGCAGCCACCTCTTTAGTAATAAACGTCCAGGCTTTCTCCATTTGCTCCTGGGTTTTGGCTAAATCAATAATATGCAATCCTTGTTTGCTGCCATAAATATACGGCTTCATTTTAGGATTCCATTTTGAAGTTTTGTGACCGAAATGTAGGCCTGAAGCTAACAAATCAGCCAAAGTTGGTACTTGGGACATAAAAATTCCTTTAAACCGCTGCATTCCGTCACCCGTGAGCCGATCGGGCAAGGAAAAATGGAATGCATGAGTCGTTAATTAAAAATTTTAAATCAGCTCAATTGTTATAGTAAACGATTACTAACTAGCTTAAAGATTAAAGCCTCCAATGTCAAGCCGCCTGACGGTCAGACTGCTCAGCTTGTGGCTGTAAACCACCTCTTTCCACATCCTCCCGGCTAACACCA
>CAYVMB010000044.1:0-4371 GCA_964452435.1 uncultured Gammaproteobacteria bacterium | reverse complement strand
GACTTGAACCCGAGACCCCTTCCTTACCATGGAAGTGCTCTACCAACTGAGCTACGACGGCAAAATAATCTTATAACTGGCGAATTTGTTGGCGATAATCGTCCAAACTACCATTATCTGGATCGACTTCGGCTAAAGTATCAAAAACTGTAACCGCAGTAACGCGATCCTTCCTTATTATACTAATTTCCAAGAGGGTGTCAAGATAACGCGGATTTTTCGGTTCTATTTTTAAAGCCTGCTTAAGACACTGGTCGGCTCGTTCTAAATGATCGTTACGCAAGCACAGTTGGCCTAATGAACACTGATATTCGGCTAGTTGGCGACCAGCCTCTTTAGCCTCATCCTGGCGCCCGCGCGACTGATCGGCTCGATATTTTTGACTTAAGCGTTTAACCACATAAAGCCAGGTTTCTTCAGCTTCCTGATATTTTTTTTGCTCTTCGTAAATTTCAGCCAGGACCACGAAACTATCTAACTGGCTCTTATCTAATTCTAAAGACTCAACGGCTAATTTTTCAGCTTGAACTAAATCGCCTTTTTGATAAGCTTCTTTAGCGTCAGCTAGTAATTGCTTGGCTCGTTGCCAATTTAGACCGCGAGCCTGTAAACGAGCCTTAAGATGTTGACGATCTAGTTTTTGTAATTGGCCATAACCGCGCCAAAAAAAATCTTTCAGTTTTTGATAAACTGGTCCAAGTAAACTACGCCACCACCAACCATGTTGGGCTAATTGACGACGAATACGATCATCAATAATCGCCTGTTTTTTAGCCGCTTCTCGCTCAGCTGGTAAATTAGCAATATCAATATTAGCTAGTAGCGGCATCTTATGAAAAAACACAAAAAACAAAACAACCAAAGCCACTATTACCAACAAAACGCTAAACCACAATAATAACATAAAATTATTGAGCAAAAACAATTTCCCAAAAACTAGTAGCTAACAAACTAGCACCACCAACTAACAAACCATCAATATCTGGCATATTTAACAGGCTGGCGGCATTGTCTGGCTTAACACTGCCACCATAGAGTAAAAGACTATCAACATAGCCCAGTTGTGCTAACTCCTGACGAATAAACTGATGCATAGCCTGAGCTTGCTCTGGGGTGCTAGACTGGCCGGTGCCAATGGCCCAAATTGGTTCATAAGCAATAATTAATTGACGGTCAGCTGGTAGTGCAATACCCGCTAAGGCCGCCTGCAACTGATGACTGACCTTTTTTTCAGCTTGACCGGCTTGACGAGTGGCTAAATCTTCACCAACACAAACAACCGGTTTCAAGCTTGTCCTTTCTAAAACAGCTCGCAGCTTGGCATTAATCATTTGATCAGTTTCAGCAAAAAATTGCCGCCGCTCACTATGTCCTAGTAAAATAAAACGACAATCTAGTTCGGCTAAACTTTCCAAGCTAGTGGCCCCAGTTAAAGCTCCGGGCACTGGTTCGGCAGCATCTTGAGCACCCCAAAAAATCGGTGTGCCTTCTAAAATATTAGCCACCGAAGAAATAGCCACCGAACTAGGACAAACAACAACATCAGCCAATAAAGGTCGATGCGGTTGATTCAAAACTAGACTCTCGGCCAACTCCAGGCTCTGCCGATAACCCAGAGCCATTTTCCAATTACCGATAATTAATCTTTTCATATAAAAATATCTATTGTTAATATTTTACCACAGCTGGCTAATTTAGCCAGAGATAGCTAATAATACTTCTGCTGAGCATATTCCAGCAAGTTTTTGGTAATGGTAAAGCGGCCTTCCTTGGTTGGCGAATTCAAAACAACACTAATTAATTGCTGACCGGCCTGATTTTTCCATAAAGCGGCGAAACAATAGCCAGCCTCATCAATATAACCGGTCTTGCCGCCAGCAATCTGCCAGCCGGTCGGCAGAGCGGCTGAGCCGCGGACAAAACCATCAGTATTGGTAATTAACTGCTGGCGCCCCGACTTGGTAGTCAAGGTATAGCGATCGAGTAAAGCTGATTGCTGAACCTCTGGTTGGCTTAGCGCTTCACTGGCAATCCGCGCCATAGTGCTAGCGCTAGCCCGATTATCTGGATTCAAACCGGTTGGTTCTTTGATCTGCAAATCACTAATCTGTAACCGTTCGGCTAGTTCAGTCACCTTCTGTTGATACTGCTCATCACTTAAGCCGACCGCCCGAATCAAAGCTTGAGTGGCGGTATTATCTGAAGCCATTAAACTAGCTTGCCACAAATCTTTGATGGTTACAGTCTCGCCGGGATAAATATAGACGATATTGCCATAGCGTTGATCTTCATTCTGCAAAGTATATGCAGCCGACCACTCTGGTTCTTCGCCCAGCACCACCAAAGCAGTGATCATCTTGCTTAAACTGGCGATTGATCTTAGCTGTTGGCTATTTTGGCTGATTAATTTCCCTTGCTCTGGCGACCAAACAACCGTGCTGCTGGCCGGCCATACCCTAACTTCTGGCCAGCGATTTTGCCAAACAAACTTAGGCGCATCCGGGGCCGCCGGCTGTTGCGCTGACCACCAGCCAGTACCTAACCACAGAGTTAGGTTAAACAGTAAAATAATGGTGATGCGCTGGACCGACATGGACTACTGAATTGGACGAGCCTCTATCCCTCCCTTAATATCGCTCCAAATAGTTTGTTCCAAGCACTGCCAACCGCTTTGATGCGGCCATTTTTCAATACCAATAGTTCTAACGCCATCGTTATTGTCTAAATTACTGGTCTGCCAATTGGCACAAAGCTGATACTTAGTGTTACCCAATGATTTATAAGCAATCTTTTGACCATCGCTAGTCTGCAGAGCTTTACGATCCAAAAAATAGGGCGTTGGCAATAATTCATCAAGGCTATCAGGTAAACGATTATTTTGCTGATAATAAGTATTTAAAGCACTATCAATCTGATAAAAATTGCCAATTAGCTTTTCATCATAACGACGATTACGAGCCTGTTTAGGACTTTCAGCAATCATAAAACCGCCAATGAATAAAGCAATTAAAGTAGCAATGACTGGCCAAGCAAACCAACGCAAATTGCGGGCATCAACAGACGCTTTAGGGTCGCGGCGCAAATCATAACGATAAAACAAAAAGATGACGGCAGCAATAATAATAGCCACCGCTGACTTGGCTAAGAATTGACCAGTCAATTCACCATCTAAATAGCGATAGAAAATAGCAATCAACCAACCCAACATAACCACAGCCGTAACTAAAAGAATAAAATAAATTAACCAACGCCGTAAATCGGCCTTGCGATCTAATTCTTTTTTTAAAAGGCCACGATTAATTTGCTGGACTGCCCAAAAATAAACTGGCACGGCAATCAATAGTGCCGATAAGCCAAATTTCAAACTGCCAGAAGCATAGCTAACTGTATAGCCGCTAAGCGGATCAGGTAGCCATTTATTAATTAACTGAAAAGCCACTAATCCGGCCGGGATAGCCGTAAAAATGAGAGAAATCAGCGACAATAAATAAAAAAAGCTAAACTTTGGCGACTGACTTGCTTGTTTACTAGGCATATTTTTAAATTAATTAATTAATTTCTAACTGATAACTAATTTCTTTTCTTTGTTTTTTGATAGCAATATAATTATTAAGTTTTTCAGCAATCATTTTGGTTTCCTCGGGGCTATCTTCTTCTATCTTACTAATCTTATAATTATGTTTTACTAATAATTTAATAAAACCATCTAAAACACCGGCTTGATCAAGGGCCTCCCTAAAAATTGTGAGCTGCTCAAGTTGTCTTCGTAAAATCTCTTCACTATTAATTTGACCATCAGTCAATAAGGTAAATAGTTTTTTCTTTTCAATTTGGAAATCCTTTTCAAAATCAGTGTAGGCTTCAGCCCATTCTGGATCTAATTTTACGAGATTAATTTGACCACGACATTCTGATGGTAAGAATTTCTTTAAAAAATCAATTACACTAACATAACCAACTATGTTTTTCATGGGCAAATGACCGGTCTTAATTAGTTCAGATAATCTGTCCTGACTAATTTATCCAGATTGATCAATTAATTGATTCCAATTTTCAAATTGATCTTGGCCGACTGCTCTAAAACCGATTAACCGACAAATAGCCTCATTATCTAAAAGCCAAGAGGTACCAGTGACGCCCTGAACTTGTGGATATTTATTAACGATTAGCTTAGCTAATTCAGCTAAAGAATCTTTTATCTTAGCCAACCGATTACCCAGTCCTTCTTGTTTAAATATTGGCTGAAAATGAATCTGCAACAAAGCGTCAAGCGAACTAACGCCCTGCTTCTTTAAAGCATCGGCCAACACAGACTTATGTTCATGACCGCCCTTGGTTGTTGGTTGTAATAAATTATAATCTAACAATCCG
>CAYVMB010000043.1:0-4430 GCA_964452435.1 uncultured Gammaproteobacteria bacterium | reverse complement strand
TTGTTCTTAGCCCCTGGGTTTTGAACTTTGATCTTAGACCTTGGAATTGTATTGACACAACCGTGTTGATACATTCCAGGGTTTTTTAATTTTATGCTAAACTAGAAATAGTCAGAGTAAATAGGCGGTTGGTCAAGGCTGGTCGCTACTCTGGCTAATATTCTTACTTTGAGAATATCTCAGGCCAAGGCTTGGGGTAGAGTGGAGTCAGAATATTTTAAAAAATGCGGTAATTCTTATAGCTTTGGTGAAATCAAATTAGGCGTAGGTCGTGAAAGCGCCAAGGCCTTTTTGAAACAGGACAAGGAATTGATGAAAAAGATTAGAAAGCAGGTGATGATTGATTTAGCGGCTAAACAGGAATAAGTGGTGTAAAAATCATATATAAAAAGACCTTGTCGTCCGATAGGGTCTTTTTATATAAAGATAATATTGAAACAGTAAGTATCCTTTATTTTTAGTTTTTTGACAGGACTATTTAAGTGTGATATGTATACTAATTAAAGTAAATTTGAAACAGCTCTTTTTAATAATGAACAAAATATAAAAAGCGCGAAGAAGCGCGAAGGAATTGATTATGCCAGTAGGAATGAATGTTGACATCAAGTGGCAAGAAAAAGATGGGATTATCAGCTTTAAGCCGAATTCCGATAAAAGGAGTGGCCTGGAACTAGTTAGCCATCTTAAACAAAATGACTTTCTGGTTAGCGACTTTGTCGCAAAAAACCTGGAAGACATTCAAGAACTAAAAATTCCCGCAGAGATTGTGATATTAAAAGGCGAATTATTCGCTGATTACGATCGAACAACAAAAAATATTTGTTGTTATGCGCAATCTTGCGGATTGACCATTTCCAGTCCAGAAATAGCTGGTCTTATCCGTGAAAAATTCACGGATAAAGATTTGCAAAACATGGGCCTATGGTCCATTGTGACTATGCACGAATATATTGATAAGTCTTTATTCTATGCTTATCGTGGCGATCTCGGTCCGTGCTTGGGTTCTTGCTATGACCAGCCAGATTTCGGCTGGGGCTGGTTTAGCGGGTTTGCTTTTATCCGCCCCTAACTTTAGGCCTTGGAATTGTATTAACACAACCGTATTGATACTTTCTAAGGCCTTTATTTTTAATCAAAAAAGTAGACACTTTTGTGTCCACTTTTTTGCTTTTTAAATATGGGAGTATATTTCAGTATCTATCAACCTAGACAAGTCTAATTAACTCTCTCCACGTATTCTTCAGTATCAGTATTGACGCGGATGATATCACCTTCGTTAATAAATAAAGGGGCATTGAGCTTGGCGCCAGTTTCTAATTCAATTTGTTTTAAGACGTTGCCGACAGTATTACCTTTGACTCCTGGGGGAGCGGTGATTACTTTATATTCAACTTTGACTGGCAATTCCACGGCCACTGGTCGGCCCTCAAAATAGAGAACGGTAACTTCTAGTCCGTCCTTGAGGAATTTTTCTTTACCGCCTAATTCCTCCAAGTTGATAGCAAATTGTTCATAATTAGCGCTATCCATAAAGTTGGCGAATTGCTCGTCAGCATACATAAAGGCGGCTTTGCGCTTTTCTACATCAGCCTCATCGGCTCGATCATTGCCCTGCCAGGTTCTTTCCAGAACTGAGCTGCTAATCAGATTGCGCAATTTAGTCTTTAAGACAGCCCCGCCGCGACCCATTTTATGATGATCAGCGCGGATAACTGAGTAAGGCTCACCATTAATAGTGATGACCTTGCCCAGTTTAATTTCGTTTAACGATAACATAAGCTGATTTAACGACGGACAAACATTAACATGGCCATGATTCTGGCTCGTTTGATACCCAAAGCCAGTTGGCGTTGGTGTTTGGCGCAAGTTCCAGTGCGGCGCTTGGGCAAAATTTTACCTAGAGCGTTGGCATAACGACGAAGTAGGAAGGTGTCTTTATAATCAATCTCTTTGATGCCATTTTGGCAGAAATAACAAGGTTTGTTGCTATTGCGACTATTCATAATAAGCAATTAAATAAGTTAGAAAGGAATATTTTCAATCTTGATTTCTTCTTCGGCTGGGTTGTCGGGCAATGACTCTAAAGATGGTTCGTTGCCGTCAGCTTGATCAGGGGTTGGTCCGGAGAATGGCGCGCCGGCTGAGCCGGCCCGATCTAACATGATCAGGTTGTCGGCTACCAATTCGGTCCGATAGCGCTTGGTATTGTCTTGAGCTAGCCAGTCACGAGTCTGCAAACGGCCGTCAACATAGACTTTAGAGCCTTTGTGCAGATACTGGCGGCAGATGTCAGCTAAACGGCGCCAGGCCACGATATTGTGGAATTCGGCTTTTTCTTGGCGCTGGCCAGCCTGGTCGGTCCAGACATAATTAGTAACCACAGTGAACGAGGCAACTGGTTGGCCGCTGGTGGTATTGCGAATTTCTGGGTCGCGGGTCAGGTTGCCGATGAGCATGGCTTTGTTTAAGTCCATAAGTGTAAATTAGAGAATTAAATTTATTTAACCAGGGGCTCTTCGTTGATGAGGGTATCAATTTTAGCGTCAATATCCTGATCATGTTTCTTGGCCACTTCTTCGCTATCGCTAACTGGAACGACAGCTTCTTTGCTTGGGCCATTTTTCTTGGCTTCAGCCTCGGTCTTGTCGGACTGTAACTTGGTCTCGCGTTTGGCGATTTCTTCTTTGGCTTCTAGAATTTCAGCTACGGTTCGTGGTAGGCGTTTAATAATTTGGTGACGTAAGATGTCGCTAGATAGGCGCAGATAGCGCTCAACGTCAGCGATTTTTTCAGCGGTTAAATCGCATTCTAATAAACGATAATAGCCGAATGAAAAACCTTTAATCGGATAAGACATGCGGCGTTTGCCCCAGTCTTCACGATAAACAATGGTGCCGCCGTTGGCGGTAATCAGATCCTCAATTTTTTGAGCAATCGGTGCGGTTTCTTCGGCTGTGAATTTGTTGGAAACGATATACAACAATTCATAGCGTGGCAACCGAGAACTTTTGTTTTTAGCCATAGATAATGGATAAAGATAATTAATAAAAATAAAACCCTCAACCATAAGTATGCAGGCAGAGGGGTAACTGCTTTCAGCCTGCCTTTAGTGCGATTGCTAAACAATGGCACTATTTAAACCAATGGTTGATTTAAACATGGGAAAGGCAAATATTGTCTTTTTGTGTCCTTACCCTAACATAAAGTAAGATAAATTGCAAGACTGGCGGTTTTATGTTAGCGTAGCGGTATATGAACTATTTTTTTATTTTAGGCAGCCATCCAGCGCTATCATTGTCTGAATTAGAGACTAAAGTCGTTGGTCAGTGGCAAGTAATTAATGATAATTTAGCAATTGTTAGCGGCGTGACTGATTTAGCTTCTGATTTATTAGAATATTTGGGTGGAACGATTAAGTTTGGTCAGGTGGTCGGCCAGTTTAAACAACTTGATGAAGCTGCTGCTCAGCAAGCCGCTGAACAATTATTATCTTTGGCCGTGGCCGATAAGAAAATCTGTTTTGGTTTGTCCAATTACGATCAACGACCACTTAGCCGTGATTTTGGTATTAAGATTAAGCGGCAGTTACAAGAATCAGGTCGGGCAGTGCGTTGGGTAATTAGTCGTGATGCAGCTTTGTCTAGTGTTGTGGTTGAGCAAAACCACTTACTGGATAGTGGCGGAGAAATAGTTTTGTGGCGGCAGAATAATTGTTGGCAATGGGGTTTGACTATGGCCGTGCAGCCCTTCAAATCGTTGTCAGCTCGCGATTATGGCCGGCCAGCTCGGGATGACCAGTCCGGGATGTTACCGCCTAAGGTGGCTCAGATAATGCTTAATTTGGCTGATTTAGAGCCGGGCGATAGCGTTTTAGATCCGTTTTGTGGTTCGGGCACGGTTTTGCAGGAAGCGGCTTTAATGAAAGCTGGTCAAATTATTGGTCTAGATAATTCGGCCCTGGCTGTCGCCAATAGTCAGATTAACTGGCAGTGGCTAGCTGATCGCTGGACAGTTGAGGTGGAGCTGGAAATCGGTTTAGCTGATGCGCGTCAGGCCTCAGCTGAATTAGCTGGCCAAAAAATTAAATGTATTGTGACTGAACCATATTTAGGACCGCAGCGTGGTCGTCGTGATTTTAGAGCTATTACTCAAGAATTGAATAAATTATATAGTCAAGCTCTAGTTGATTGGCAAAAAATAATCGCCCCAGGCGGGCGAGTAGTGATGATTTGGCCAGTGTTTATTGATGGCCAGCAGAAACATTTAGTCCGGCCAGATATAACTGGCTGGCGCAAAGTGGAGTATAGCCAATTGGCCAAGCAAGTTTGGCCTAAACAATATACTTTAGATGGCAACTTGCTCTATGGTCGGCCGGGTCAGGCGGTTTGGCGGGCGATTGTCGGTTTGGAGAGAGTTTAATTATTGATTAA
>CAYVMB010000042.1:0-4614 GCA_964452435.1 uncultured Gammaproteobacteria bacterium | reverse complement strand
AATCTCTAATTTTCCATCATACCCTAGTGGGGTATCTGATTGAGTTATCTGATACCCCTTGGGGAGGTCGGGATAAAAATAGTTCTTGCGAGCAAAACGACTCTGCTGATTTACTTGGCAATTCAAAGCTTTAGCTAGCAGTAAACAAAAGTGGACTGCTTGTTGGTTCGGGCGCGGCAAAGTTCCGGGATGACCTAGACAAATCGGACAAACTAAAGTATTAGCCGCTTGACCTTCGGCATTATTGTCGCAACGACAAAACATCTTGCTCTTAGTCTTAAGTTCAGTATGTATTTCAAGTCCAATAACTGGGATTAATTTTTCCATAGCTAGAATTTAAGCCTAGTTTAGGCCTATTCTTAAAACAATACCTTGATAGCTTGCCACAACTGGTCGTTCAAATTATCTATGGACTGATTGGCGTCAAAACGCGGCCAGCCATAACGTTCAGCTAGCTGCTGGTGGCATTCGCGGACTTTATCCATTAACTGATTATTATTTTCGTGCTTATGGCCTTGTTCAATACCGCTGACAAAACGCTGGCCGTCCAGCCACAAAGCCAGATCCGGTTTTAACAAGCCATCATTGATCGCTTCCAGAAAATTAAGCTTGGCGCCGGCGCCCCAGCCCCAAGCCAGGCCGGTGCCGGTATAATCTTCGGCAATAATCCATTCACCGGCGGCTAATTGCTTTTCCAGCTCCGGCTGGTATTGAAAACGATTTAAAGCATAGATAATCTGGGCTTCCCGCGGCGATAACTGTAGCGGATTGCCTTCCCGCAAATAGGCGTTGAGCAGCGGACCGCTCGGCGCCAGCTCATAAATCGGGTATTTCAAATAGGTAGTGGAATAACCGGCATCGCGCAAACGGTCAACCAGCAGCTTGGCCTGAGTGCTCTTGCCTAGATTATTAATACCGTAGAGAACGATTAATTTTCCGGCCATAAATTTAAGCTTAAGTTTTAACCGGCCAATTGCCGGTAAATATTTTCCGCCTGCTCATACAGAGCGGCTAAATCGCCATTATTATCTACTTGAAAGTCGGCTTCAGCGATCGCCTGCGGAATATCTTGCTCGGCCTCGCCTTGTTCGTCAATTTTGAATTGCTCCAAAGTCTTGCTGGCGTCGTCCGGATTCTGGCCACGCTTGGTTAAACGCTGATGGCGCAAACCCTGATCAGCCAAGACCGCCACCAAATGAAAATTGGGGAATTCGCGGAAAGCCACAAAATCACCGTAGCGGCGCATACCCTCCAGGAGTATAAACGGACAGGGGTCGTTTTGAACGTCGCGCATAATCGCTTTCAAAATAATATCCTGACCGAATTGGCGCCTGAGGATTGATGACAGATTGGCCATATTTTCCCTGGTCTGCGGCAGCGTCAGGCGATCAACAATGTCACGTAATGGGCCGGAAAAGCCATAGACCTTGCCGCCATATTTTTCTGCCAAATATTTGGCAATTGTAGTTTTGCCGGCAGCTAATTGGCCGGTCAGACCGATAATTAATTTGTCCATAATAACTTTATTTCAACTATTTAGCTTGCTCGGCATTGATTGCCGCGCCATATTGTTCCGTATCCTCAAACATATCTTTGTCTTGCCAATCTTTAACCCAATCGCTGATTTCATAAGTCTTCAGGCTACCATCGGCTTGACGGCCGACCAGTTTTTCAATACCGGCGTTGATAATCATCTTCTTACAAATAAAACAGGGATAGGCATCTTGCGGTTTTTCCTGGCCGTCGCGAATAACTGTGGAATAGAGATACATGGTTGAGCCGAGCAGGCTGGCGCCGGCTCGAGCGGCGTTAATAATGGCATTTTGTTCGGCATGGACGCTGCGGCACAATTCATAACGCTGACCATGTGGCACTTTCATTAATTCTCTGAGGCAATTGCCGCGTTCCCAGCAATCTTTAGTCTTGCGCGGCGACCCTAGGTAGCCGGTGGAAATAATCTGATCGTCGCGAACAATAATGGCACCGTGTTTGGCCCGATAACAAGTGGAGCGGCCGGCCACTTCGCCGGCGATATTCATATAATACTCCAATTTGGATGGTCTGCTTGGCATAAAAATATTGATTTTAACTGTTCTTTATAATCATTTTAACAGATTAAACTAGCTTTCGGCAAGCCTTAAAAACTGCTATAATCAAGCTATTATGACTAGGCGAATTATTCAGCGTAAAGTTAATAAATATCTACAAGAACCGGTGGCCAAACTGGACCTGCACGGTTATAGCCGACGCGAAGCTGAAGTTGAACTAATTAACTTCTTTGATTACTGGATTAAGCAGGGCGGTGGCGTTAAATTACTAATAATAACTGGCCAAGGCTGGCATTCAGCTGATGGTCAAGGCGTTTTACAGCCTTTTACCATCGCCTGGCTCAAAACTCACGGCTATCGTCAACGCCCAGCCAAGCCGCAATTTGGCGGTGCCGGTGCAATTGAAGTGGACTTGCCAATTAGTTAAACAAAAACCGACCCCCTAAGGGGCCGATTTTTTATAGAGCGCTCCAATAACGGAGCAAGTAAAAACTTTTAAATTATTGTCCCAAGGAGACACGGACACCAGGTCCCATGGTTGAGCAGATAGTCGCGCCCTTGATATAAGAACCCTTGGCACTAGCGGGCTTACTCTTCTTAATAACCTCAACTAAAGCCTGAAAATTATCAGCTAATTGCTCAGCGCTAAAAGAAACTTTACCAATAGCGACGTGTAGGTTGGCTGTATCATCGTTCTTAAAGCTAACTTTACCTTTCTTTAATTCAGTAACGGCCTTGGCTGGATCAGTGGTCACAGTTTCATTCTTGGGGGATGGCATTAAACCGCGAGTACCCAAAATCTTGGCAATAACCGCCAAATTGCGCATCAAAGCCGGTTCAGCCACTGCTACCTGAAAATCGGTCTTTTCAGTCTTGCGGATTTCTTCAATCAATTCATCGCCACCAACTAAATCAGCACCAGCTTCTTTAGCTGCTGCTTCATTGGCTGGACTAACGAAAGCCGCCACTTTGACGGTTTTGCCAGTACCATGTGGTAAACTAACGGCGCCGCGAATCTGCTGATCACCCTTGCGAGGATCAATACCAAGACGCAAATGAACTTCAACTGAAGCGTCAAACTTAGTGGTGCTAGTCTTTTTAACTAAATCCAAGGCTTCCGCCAAGGCGTAGGTCTTGGTCTTGTCAACTAATTGGCGAACCTCTGACTGGGCTTTGCCATTCTTAGCCGTTTTATTTTTCTGAATCTTTTTAGCCATACGATTGTGGTGCGAGTGCTAGTCTAGCTAGCTCCCACGATCCTATTTAATAAATAATTAATCTTTAATCTCAACGCCCATCTGACGAGCAGTGCCGGCAATGATTTTCATCGCCGCCTCAACATCGCGGGCATTCAAATCGCTCATCTTGGTTTCGGCAATCTCTTTCAGCTGAGCTGTCGTCAGGCTGCCGACTTTTTCTTTAAGCGCCTTGCTGGAACCCTTGCTGACCTTGGCCGCCTTTTTGATCAATTCAGAAGCTGGCGCCGTTTTGGTAATAAAATCAAAGCTGCGATCAGCATAAACAGTAATAACAACCGGCACGACATCACCCATCTTGTCGCGGGTGGCGTCGTTGAACTTGCTGCAAAAATCAGCGATATTCAAGCCGTGCTGGCCCAAAGCTGGGCCGACCGGCGGGGCTGGATTAGCTTGACCGCCTTTAATCTGCAATTTTATCTGGGTAACTATTTTTTTAGCCATACGTTTGTTTAAGGGGCGGTGAGCGGAGAAGCGCGCCGTTACCGGCCCGCCACCAGCCTATCTGTAATTAAAGCTTATTAATCTGTAAGAAATCTAACTCTACTGGAGTCTCGCGACCGAACATGGAAATCAGCAATTTGACCTTGCCGCGGTTTTCATCAACCTCGGTAACCTTGCCTTCCAAATTCTTGAACGGACCATCAATAATCCGCACCGGTGAGCCGACGGAGACGTCAATCTTAAACTTCGGTTCATCCAAGCCCATTCTCTTTTGCAATTCTTTAATCTCGGCTTCATCAATCGGCGTTGGCACGGTGCCGGTACCGACAAAACCGGTAACATTCGGCGTATTGCGAATAGCATACCAGGAATCATCAGTTACGATCATTTCCACCAAGATATAGCCGGGGAAAATCTTCTCCTCGTAAACCTTGCGCTTGCCGTTGACGATTTTAATCTTCTTTTCGGTCGGAATCATGACATTAAAGATCTTGTCTTCCATGTCCATTGATTCAATGCGCTGCTTAATATTCTGGGCGACATTTTCTTCATAGCCCGAATAAGTGTGCAGGACATACCAGCGCCGTCCTTGATTAAGAGTTTGTTTAGCCATAGGAATGAACTAAAAATTAGTTGTTATTGCTTAATCAGTAACTTCAAGCCGGCAGCGAAAATAGCATCAAGACCGCCTAAAAAAATAGCAGTACCAAGGCTAATGCCAATAACCAGCAAAGTATAATTATAAGTCTCTTTTTTGGTCGGCCAAGCAACTTTTTTAATTTCAGCCCAGGCCGAACGAAAATAAGCAGTGATTTTCTCCATAAATCTTGATTTTAAAAACAGCCCTGGCGGGCGTTTTATTGATA
>CAYVMB010000041.1:0-4661 GCA_964452435.1 uncultured Gammaproteobacteria bacterium | reverse complement strand
CAGGCTCAAGCTAACGCCGAAATTAGTAATTTAGAAAAAACCGTTCGACAAAAATTAGCCCTAATCGAAGCCAGTAAACCTAAAAATAATCAGAAACCTGCCAATAGCAATAGTTCGGCCAGCCTAATCTGGCCAGTACCCAAAAATCGCGTTAGCACTTATTTCCATGATCCAGAATATCCTTTTCGCTATCTTTTTGAACATCCAGCTATTGATATCCGCGCTGGTCAAGGAACAACTGTGGTCGCCGCCAGTGATGGCTATGTAGCGGCCGCTAAAGATGCTGGACTGGGCTATAGCTATATTATGATTATTCACGATAATGGACTAGCCACAGTCTATGGTCATATCTCCAGAATCGCCACCAAGGAGGACGCCTATGTTTCTGCGGGACAAGTAATCGGTTATAGCGGTGGCATGCCTGGTACGCCAGGTGCTGGTAAGTTGACCACTGGACCACACTTACATTTTGAGGTCCGTCTCAACGGTATTCCCGTTGATCCTTTAGCCTATCTACCATAAATACCATGAGACAATACCGATCCAAACCTGGCTTCGGGCCTCTAGAAGCTATCCTAATATTAAGCACCTTATTACTGGTAGTTAGTGCTGGTTTCACTTATTGGTCAATCGATCAGGCTCGCCAACGCGACCAAGTTAGAATTGCCAATCTAAAAAAGATTCAATCAGCTATTAACCAATATTTTAACCAATATCGTGAATTTCCAGCCGGGGACCAAGATGTTGGCAATTGGGACTTAGGTTATCGTGATGCCAACGACAAACGCTTTATTACCCCATTAGTTGAAAAAGGCTTTTTGCCAGCTAATTTTGCCGCTGATCCAATCTCTAAATACGACGAAAACAAGGGGATTGATTATACTTTTCGCTATCAAGTCTATCAGGACGATGGTCAATACTGCCCAAGGGGCCAAGGACAATTTTATGTTTTAGGCATTCGCGAACTAGAAGCTGATAGCGGTGGCCTGGGTGATCAACCTAGTAAATTTACTGATAGTGGCTTTTTGTGCAAAAATCGTAATTGGCAAGACGAGTTTGATTATGTAGTTGGAGCTTTTGCCAATCCAATCAAGAAAAAATAAATCATAAATAGAGTAATTAAAAAATTAAAGAACCGACCCAAACGGCCGGTTCTTTTTTACGAAGCCAAAGCAACCACGGGGAGCGCTAGTCATAATGTCGCACAATACATCTTATACGACATAGTGCTTAGAAAGGTCCTGATCCAGGACCTCCCGTAAAAACTAGGGATAAGCCAAAATCATGCCCATTAAATGTAATTCCGGGCTAAAGAGTAATAAAATCTTACATAGTAACAAGAAGACGCCAACCACTAGGACACAGAAGACCAGGACGGCCAAGAAGAAGACTAACTTAAAGATTTGTTCATCCATATTATTATAATAGTTTATTGAAAAATTATCCGATCACCATAGCGCAGGTCAATTACCTTGGCTTGGCTCAACTGCTGGGCGAATTTACTTTGTCCCGATTGCCATAACTTCAATTGATCAGCCAAGCTATTGCGTAATGTCAGCTTAACGACTTGCTGATTAGCTAACACAGCCTGCAGAGAATTTGGTTCCTGCTTATTAAAATTAAAATTGCGCGGCGCTTGGCCCAGCCAACTAGTCTGGCTAGCGGCAATCAATGTCCAGAGATCAGGACTAACGGCAACTTGTCGCTCAGTAACTAAGGTATCTTGACTATCAATTACTGGATAAAGCTTGGCGCTGGCTGAATTAGGTGTTTCTTGCTTAACTACCCGTCCAAAACGATCAACCCAATAATACCAGCCATTTTCTTGCCAAATTGCCACTACTGGCTCTTCTTGGATCTTTAAAGTTAATTTATTCGGCCACTGCCGCTTGAGCCGACAATCGGCCAGGTTATACTCTTTTAATGGTTCGCAGAGGCATTTAGCTGAGGTCAACCAAAAATTACCATGCCAAATTTGCCAAAAATGACCTTTTAAGGCTGTTTCGGCCTGTTGACTCAAAGTATTAGCTTCTAAGAGTTTAGCTCCGTCTATAGAGACGCTAGTAGCTCTAAAATAGGGCGAGCAAAGTAGTCCATAGCTAGCGGCTATAACAATTAAGCTAATAGCTACCAAAAAGGCTCCCCGGCCGATTTTACGCCAATTAAACTTTTTAGGGTTAGTGCTAGTGCGCCGGTTGGGCGTTAGAGCGGTCTTGCGCTGATTTAAAAGAACAACATTTTTTTTGGGCTGGGGGCGGTTCTTCATAATATCTTAAACAAAAAACATTGACACTAGTTCTAATGGTATAAAAGGTTTGAGGGCAGCTGGTAATTTGATTCGACCATCGGCTTGTTGATGATTTTCAATAATGGCAATCATGGCTCTGGGCAAAGCTAGACCCGTACCATTTAAAGTGTGGGCCAAACCTTTCTGACCATCAGCCTTTTGATATTTAATATCCAAGCCACGGGCCTGATAATCAGTGCAATTAGAAGTTGAAGTCATCTCAGCCCAATCACCCAGTTGGTTTTCTTTATTGGGCTTACCTGGCAGCCAGGCTTCTAAATCAAAAGTTCGGGCTGATGGCGTGCCTAAATCGGCGGTACAGTGATCAATAACTCGAAACGGAATTTCTAAACCGCTAAATATCTCTTTTTCAATTTCTAATAATAATTGATGTTCTTTAGCACTATCTTCTGGCTGACAATAAACAAACATCTCTACTTTATTGAATTGGTGAACTCTAAAGATACCCTTGGCAAACTTGCTATAACTCCCCGCTTCGGTCCGAAAACACTGGGACAAGGCAGCATAACGCAGCGGCAGCTGATCAGCCTTCAAAACCTCATCCTGATGATACCCCCCTAGGGTAATTTCAGCCGTGCCAATTAGGCTCAAATCATGGCCGTCTAAATTATAAATCTGAGTTGACTCACCTCTTGGATTATAACCTAAGCGCTCGATAATGCTGGTTTTGGCTAAATCTGGTGTAGTCATCACCTGAAAGCCATGCTTAGCAATAATAGACAGGCTATACTGGATCAAAGCCAATTCCAGCCAAACTAAATCATTGCTAGTATAATAGAATTTGGCCCCAGCAACTTTGGCGGCTCGTTCAAAATCCAGCCACTTCCACTGTTCAGCCAAAGCCAGATGATCTTTCGCTTCAAAAGAAAATTCAAGCGGCTGACCGTGTTCTTCTAAGACTGGATTATCATCTTCATTTAAGCTACGAACCACAGCCGCATCAGTCTGGTTGGGCACAGCTAATAATAAGGCGTCTAATTCTTCAATAATCTTAACCAGTCGCTCTTCGCCTTGTTTAATCGCCTCATTATTAGCTTTTATTTCGGCAATCTGCTCCTCTGTTGGCTTTTGCTTAGACCAGGCATTGCGCTTAGCGCGTTGCTCATCCAATTTTTGCTGCAAGCTGCGGCGCTGTTCGTCTAACTCAACTAAATGGTCAATATCGACTTGGGCTAAACGATAATGACAATTTTCTTTAACTTCAGCCAAATTTTCGCGGATGTATTTTAGGTCCAACATATTATTGTTGTTTTGGTTTCATAAAGGGAAACAAAGTCACCTCTCTTAGCGGCTGACCAGCTAGACAAGCAAATAAACGTTCGCCAAAACCAAAACCACAGGTCGGCGGCATGCCGTGTTCCAGCATTTCCACGAATTCCCAGTCCGGCATCATCGCTTCGCTATCGCCCGCTTTGAGCAGCTTCTGCTGTTCTTCAAAACGAGCTCGTTGATCGACTGGATTGTTTAATTCTGAATAACCATTGCCAATCTCAGTGCCGGCAATCAGAATCTGAAAACGCTCAGTCAATTCCGGATTATCCTGACGAGCCTTAGCTAAAGGTGAAATTAATTTTGGATGGCCAACAACAAAAGCCGGCCCAGCGATATTCTTGCGACAGTATTTCCAAAGAGTATCAGTTAAACGCTCACGATTATTGCCATCATATTTAACAGCTAATTCAGCTAGCTTATCACGCATAGCCTGTTCACTGGCCTCTAAAATATCAATACCAGTCTGGCGCAGAATTTCTTGCTGATAGTCAATCTCTGGCCACTCGCCAGCTAAATCAAAGCTAAGGCCCTTATTAGTAAACTTAGTGGTGCCAAAAACTTCCTGAGCCAGGGTCTGATAGAGCTCCTGAGTCAACTTCATACCATCGCGGTAATCAGCATAGGCCCAATAAAACTCAAGGTTAGTGAATTCCTGCAGATGATCCGGGCTGCTGCCTTCATTGCGAAAAGCCCGACCTATTTCAAAGGTCTTATCAAAACCGGCCGCCATCAAGCGTTTTTGCCACAATTCGCCGACTGAAATACGCAGAAAGACCTCAGTATCGTAATCTTGATGATAAGTCTTGAACGGATTAGCCTCGGCGCCGCCAGTGGTTGTTTCCAAAGTCGGTGTTTCCACTTCCAAGAAGCCATGCTCAACCATGAATTGACGAGTCACTTGCCAAAATTTAGCTTTCTTAACAAATAAATCGCGTAATCCATCGTCAAATAACAAATCTAAATAACGCTTGCGCAAGCGTTCATCATCATCCTGTAGTCCGTGCCATTTCTCCGGCAAGGGCCGTAAAGCCTTGCTGATCAGCTGCCAATCAGTGACTAGTAGACTATTTTGGCCAGTATG
>CAYVMB010000040.1:0-4675 GCA_964452435.1 uncultured Gammaproteobacteria bacterium | reverse complement strand
ATGCGCGTCAAATTGACGGCCATGCTTTTGCTGGAACCAAATTTATTTTTACTAGACGAACCAACTAATTATTTAGACTTAAACACCCAGATTCTCTTGGAACAATTCTTAAAAACTTATAGCGGCAGTTTTCTAATTATTTCTCACGATCGCCATTTTTTAAAAAATACCTGCCAAGAAACTTTGGAAATTACCGCTCGTGGCTGCCTCCACTTTCCCAGACCGCTAGAAGAATATTTAATTCACAAAAGTAAGCAAGCCGCTAGTCAGCGCGGTTACAACCAAAAAATTGATCGCCAAGCTGAACATTTACAAAGTTTTGTTGACCGCTTTCGCTATAAAGCCACTAAGGCAGCTCAAGCTCAATCCAAAATCAAGCAATTAGACAAATTGGCTAGTCAAAAAATCACCATTAACCATAACGATAGCCAGGTCAAAATCCAATTGCCTGCAGTGGAAAAACGCAAAAACTGGTCGCTCCACGCCAGCCGGCTAACTATTGGCTATGGTGACAACAAAATTGTAGAAAATATCAATCTAGAAATTGCTTGCGGTCAAAAACTTATTATTCTGGGCGATAATGGCCAAGGAAAAACCACCCTGCTGCGCACCATAATTGGCCAATTGCCAGCCTTGGGTGGTAGTTTTCAGTGGCTGCCCGGCCTGACTAAGGCTTATTATACCCAGCAATCAGCTGAAATGCTAACCGCCAACGAGCAAGTCGGAACTTATTTGCGCCAACAAGCCGCACCAGAAATCAAGACTGAAACCGTCCTCAAACTAGCTGGCGATTTTCTATTTAGTGAAGAAGATTTAAAAAAACCGCTTAGCGTCTTGAGCGGCGGCGAAAAATCGCGCCTCTGTTTGGCTGGCATTCTTTTAGGCCGTCCTGATGTTCTAATCTTAGACGAGCCGACTAGCCACCTAGATTTTAGCACGGCTGAGGCTTTGGGCCGAGCTCTGCATCAATTTAATGGAACAATTATTTTTACTAGCCATGACCGTAGTTTTGCTCAATTACTGGCCACCAATATTGTTGAATTAACTAACGGCCAAGCTCACCGCTACCCGCATAATTACGCTGATTATATCTATTATCTAGAACATGGCCAATTGCCTGGACGTTCAACTACCGAAAATAGCCAGTTAGCTACTAATAACTCAGACGACTCCAAATTAGCTGCTCAACAAAGTTATTTAGCGGCCAAGGCCCAACAACGCCAGGCTAGCCTACTGGAAAAACGCTTTGGGCAATTACGCCGTCAACAAGACGAATTGCTAGCTTATTTTGCCAGCCAACCGACCGCCTACCAACCAGAAAAAGTCCAGGAATTACAAGCCCTAGAAGCTGAACTAGCCCAAGTAGAAAATGACTGGCTAGCGATTATTAACTAATCTATCTGGACAATCCGACAAATTACTTCTTTACCAGCTAGCCTAAGGCGGCTAGTTTCACCAACTCGACGGCCAATTAATGCTGCACCAATTGGTGAATTATGAGAAATAATGCCGGCGGCCGGATCAGTTTCAGAAGAGCCCAAAATCTGGTAAGTCCGCTCCCGGCCATTAATCTCTATAGTAACTTGACTACCCAAGCTAACCACTGATGAGTCTAGCGGTTTGGCGAAAATAATCGCTCGCTTAAGGTGATCTTGTAAATCTAAAATCCTTTGGTTAAGACCACGCAAACGACCCTTGGCCATTTGGTAGGCAGTATTTTCGGAAAAATCACCCAATTCAGCCAAGCGCTGAACTTCAATAATGGCTCGTGGCTGAACAATTTTGGTCAAGCGCTCTAGTTCCTGTTGTAATTGAGAAAATTTCTCAGCGGTCAAGTGCGGATCAGGCTTTAAAAAAGTATATTTGCCGCCTTTACGGATCGGGACGCGCATAATTAATTGCTTAAGCGATACTCTTTGGCCGGACCATCCCAATAGATCAAGACATCTTCGCTATTTCGTGCTTCACTGGCACCATTCTCTAAAAAAATTAGCTGATTTTCATCCAGATTGGCAATAGTTGAAGCCGCCCCGATAATATGGGCGTGGTTTGTTTCAAAGGGCCGTCCCCAGCGCCAGTATATTTTTTCTGGCTGCTGCTCGGCAGCCTGAACTAAGACTTGATGAAGCGATCGTCCGGTCTGGTAAACAAAGGGGTATTCTTTAAAAATGGCCTGATACATCAAAGCTAGTTGAGCACTTAAACAAAAGACAATAGCCACAACCATTAGACTAATTACTCGCCGACTCTGATTACTGGTAACATGATAATGAATAATAACCGCTAAGATTAAAATCAACCCTAGACGCGGTAAATAAGTATAGCGCGAAGCCAGAGGATCCCACCAGCGAGCTGTGATAAATAATAAGGTGGGGGCAATGCTAATTAACATCCAAAACAAGCCTAGCCAAACTAATTTTAAACGACGGTAACGCCAAATGACTATTAAAAATATTAAGGAAATAACAATAATCAACAGAACCGCCTGATGGCTGCTGATTTTCTTAGCCAAAGGCAATAACGGAACAAGCATGTCGGCGATAACCAGTGGAATCTTAAAAATCTTATCAAGCGATAAATGCCAATGGCCAGCCGTAATCCAAATACTATCTTTCTGCCATAAATATTGCTGCCAACCATAGCCAATTGTGACTAAAAATAGTAACAACCAATAAGCGCGATGAGACCAACCAGCTAAGCGAGCCTTAACTGCCGGCCAAGAGGCTATGGCCGTTATAAACAGCAAAGGACCAATAACCACAGCAATTTCCTTGGTGCCAAAAACCAACAAGGCGGCCAAAAAAGACCAAATTAGCCATTGTCGTCGCCCACTAGCCAAGAATTGCTGGTAACTAGTCAAAGCTAAGAGAATCCACAGTGTAGCAATAGTGTGTAAATTGGCGGCCACCCAAACTAGTGGCTCATAAGCACCACCGACCACCGCAACCATTAAGCCGACTAGAGCAGCTATTAAACGGGAACGGCTTAGTTGCCAACCTAAAATTCCAGCTAGTAGTGCATTGAGCCAATGAATAATTAAACCGGCCAACAGATAGATTGAGGCCTGATAGCCAAAGGCATGATAAAAAATCGTATAAAAAGAATTTAAAACCGGTGAGAAAAAAGTGGACATCCGGTAAGTCCAAATCCTAGTCAGTGACCAACCGACTTTTTGGCCATACCAGAGCCACGTAAAATCATCAGCAAAAAAATAGCCAAAAATCACTAGCCAGCCGAAGAGCACAATAATCATTAGCCCTAACCAGCCGGCCAAACGCCACCAAAAGCGACGGTCGACCTGACGATGAAGACGATCAGCAATGGCCACTACATCAAATAAATAACGCAAACCATCGCGCCAAGTTACCGTTGAACCGCTGCCGTGTTGAAAGTTGACGGCTACTAAAGATAAACGAAATTTTAACTGGATAGCCCGAGCAATTACTTCAACATCAAAAGCAAAATGGTTCTCCTTGGTCTTTAAAATAACTTCTTTGGCGACCGCTGCCTTAAAAAACTTGCAGCCGCGCTGAGTTTCCAGTTTAGGCAAACCGACTAAATAATTAGCGACCGACTGCAAACTACTAGATAAAAAATTACGCCAACGCTGATAGAAATTGATCTGCTTACTAGGCTGGCGCTGGGCTAGAACCAAGTCGCTATCATCTAGCTTAGCTAGCATTAGTGGCACTAGCTCCGGGCCATAAGCCAAATCAGCATCAATAAAACCATAGTTTTTGGCCTCTATCGCCTCGACTCCGGCCTTGATTGCTCCGCCTTTACCACGATTAATTGGGTAATGAACCACTTCGATACTTAAATTAGCAGACGACTGACCGGCTGCTTCTTTTAAAATTGACCAGGTTTGATCAGTACTACCATCATCGACAAAGACTAAAACAATGCTCTGCTGAGATAATTGCTGATGGTTAAACAAATAATCACGATAAGCCGCCATGGTCTGACCGACGCGGCGAGCTTCGTTATAGCAAGGAAAAATTATAGCTAAATCGTAAATATTAGTGGCCGACATAAAATAAGATTACTAGCTAAATAATAGCATAATAACGGCCATAGCAAAAACAGGCGACCCGCATCGCCTGTTCTTGTTTTATATAAATTAATGGAGGGGTTAATTATTGGACAGTTGAATTATTGTTAACCAGGCGACCACGTCCCTGACCAAATCCTAATCCGACACCACCGTGACGACCGCCAAAACCATGTTCAAGACCTAATTCTTTATCAATAACTTCAGCCTGTTGGCGCAATTTAAAGCTTTCGACATAGCGATTGAAATTATCCTTGGTAATTTTGGCCAAAAGCGGACAATTTTCATCTAGAGCTTTTTGAGCAGTAACCCAAGCATTATAATCACCGGCTGTAATTGCCGCTTCGATTGGAGCAAATTTGGCTTTCATTTCATTTTGTTTAGCCACTATTTCCGCTCGCTGTGCTTCAGTCAGTTCAGCTGGTCGCTGACGATTCATTTTACCAATCTTAGCTTGATCTGCTGATTGATTAGCTCGAAAATTGGTCGCTGCCAAGGCTGTGCCACCAGTCACGGCCAAGGCCGTTAGAGCGGTTAGACTTAATAAAGCAAACTTTTTGTTCATAAATTATTGATTTAATTAATAAGCAATTAAGTGGCCACATTAATTACTACGCAAATTAT
>CAYVMB010000039.1:0-4875 GCA_964452435.1 uncultured Gammaproteobacteria bacterium | reverse complement strand
CGGTAATTTGTCTTTGGTCAATCAAATTTACAGCCATCGGTTCAGAAGAGGGGTTGATTTATAGTGGTCAACGTCAGATTGCCGATTACCGTTTGTGGTCAGAGATAATGGCTAAGACCGAAGACAATAGCATTATTATAACGCGCTATCATGATAAGCTTTTTTTTCCAGAGCGTCAGGTTATTGTCGGCTTGTTTGATAATGAGGTTATCAACCAATATTATGGTCGCCTGATTGTTAGTCGGCCAGTTTATTATTTTAATTTTCGTTTTCAACCAGAGGCGCTAGATTATTTGAATAGTCGGCAATTATTTAAATATGGCTATAGTTTGCAAGAGTTGTGGCAATACGATAAATTTTCCTTATATCGTTTAGTTGATATTGATCAGCCGGCAGTTAAGCAGAAATAATATGGTTAAACAGCTGTCTTCTCAAAGAATTGGTATCGATGCTCGATTGTATGGTCCGTCTGGTAAGGGTCTAGGTCGCTATATCCAGGAGGTTACTGACCGAGTGGTACAGTTAGACCGGATTAATAAATATATTATTTTTTTAAGCCCGCAGAGCGCAGTCGATTGTCAAATAAATCAAGCTAATGTGGAAAAGGTGGTAATGACTGAACGCTGGTATACTTTAGCCGAACAATTGGCTTGGCCAAGATTGATTCGTCGCTATCGTTTGGATTTATTGCATGTTCCGCATTTTAATGCGCCATTGATTTGTCCCTGTAATTTGATTATTACTATTCATGATTTAATTTTAACTAAATTCCCTAGTCAGCGGGCCAGCACATTATCGCCAGCATTATATTGGCTAAAAAATTTGGCCTACCGTCTAGTTATTAGTCGAGCCGTCAAGAAGGCAGCGGTTATTTTGACGGTGTCTGAATTTACTAAGCAAGACATAATCAAACAATTGGTTGTTCCGGCAGCTAAAATTGTGGTAACCCATAACGGCTTAACTGATTTTACTGGGTGTCGGGTTGTTGATCGGTCGGCTGACAAATCAGTGCTTTTAAGCTATAATATAAGACAGCCGTACCTACTTTATGTTGGCAATGCTTATCCGCACAAGAATTTAGAGTGGTTAATTAGACTGTTTAAAATTTGGTCAGCCGATCATCCAGATTATAACCTGGTCTTGGTTGGCGGTCATGATTATTTTTATCAGCGACTGGATTGTTTAGTTAAAAAAATATGGAGTGGAAAGACAGCTGTTCCGGTTATTCTACCGGGGTTTGTTCCAGATAATCAGCTAGCAGCTCTTTATCGTTCGGCTGCTCTGTATATTTTTCCTTCTCGCTACGAGGGTTTCGGTCTGCCACCACTAGAAGCGATGAGCCATGGCTGTCCAGTGGTGTCTAGTGATAGTTCTTGTTTGCCAGAGATTTTAGGCGATGCCGCCATTTATTTTCAAGATAATCAGATTGATTCAGCTTTAGAGGTAATTAATCAGCTGTTAAGTGATTCTGCTAAACGTCAAGCTATAATTACTGAGGGATTTAAGCAGATTAAGCTGTATAGTTGGGAGACTTGTGCTCAGCAAACTTTAGGTTTTTACCAGCAGATATTAAAAGAATAAACTACCATTCATCATGAAAAGAAAATCATTTGCCAACATAATTTACGATAGAAATAGTCCGGCGCCATCAAATTTTTTATTAGATTTGAGAAAGCAGATTGTTAATTATCCAACACCAGTTGCCAAACGTCAGCACCCGATTAGACAGCGCCGTAAAATTAAAATAAATTGGCAATGGCCGACTTGGCATTGGAATTTGAAGTTAAGAAAGACTAAAAAATCAATTTTTAAACCGGCCACTAAATTGGTTTGGCGAATTCGCCGACCAAAAACCCTGAAGCCAGTACTTAACCTATTATTAGTTTTTTTGTTGTTAATTTTACCATTTAAACTAATTACCTATTTGCAGGATTTACGCGGGATGAAGGCGCGGATTGTCAATGCTTCTAACGATGGTTTAATTGATTTAAAATCAGCTGGTCAATTATTAGCTAATCGAGATTTTTTATCAGCCAATACTAAATTTAGTCAGGCTTCCGATAATTTTTGGCAAGCCCAGCAAGATTTACAGGGTGTTCAATCATGGCTTTGGCAACTAGCTTTAGTTGTACCGACTAGTCAGGCTCGTTTAGCGGCTAGCGCGCCATTAATTACTCAGGCTGGTGACTTGTCTGGTCAGCTGGGGACTGGTTTAACCAAATTAGCTCAGAATGCTACCACTAATTTGGCAGCCGGTGATTCTTTGTCTTTGATTCGTCAACTCCAAGTTGATAGTCAATTAGCACTGGATAATAGCCTTGCTCTTAATCGGGTTATTGAAAAAATTAATCCAACAACTTTACCCCAGGGCTATCGTGATCAATTGATTGATTGGCAGGGCAAATTAAAGTTATTAACTGAATCGTTGCGTCAATTGGTTGCCTGGTCAGAGATTAGCCTAGATTTATTGGGTGAGAAAATGGATCGTCGCTATTTATTGGTATTTCAAAATAATGCCGAGGCTAGAGCCAGCGGTGGTTTTGTCGGTAGTTATGCTTTGTTGGATATTAGCCGGGGGAAAATTAAAAATTTAGAAATACCCAAGGGGGGTAGTTATGATACTGATGGAAACCTGCGTCGCTTTGTTAACCCACCCAGTTCTTTAAGATTAGTAGATACTCATTGGAAATTTTGGGATGCCAATTGGTGGCCAGATTGGCCCAGCTCAGCTCGTCAGTTAGCTTGGTTTTTGCAGGAGAGTAATGGGCCGACTGTTGATGGCGTTGTTGCTATCACTCCAGATATTATTGAGAATTTACTGCGAGTTACTGGCCCAATTGATTTGTCAGATAGCCATGGTCTAATTATTACTGCTGATAATTTTCGTTTAACTGTCCAAGACAATGTGGAAAGCAAGGTTAGTGGTCCACAGCAACCGAAAAAGATTATTGGTGACTTGGCTATGGCTATTTTAGAAAAATTACCGGTAGCTTTAAATGATCAACACAAAGTTATTGAAGTAGTTAAATCACTATCTCAACAAATCAGTGCACGGCATATTTTGTTTTACTCCAATAATCCGGAAATACAGGCCAAATGGCAACAAACTGGTTGGTCTGGTCAGTTGAGTCAATTAGAACCGGGCCAAGATTATTTACAGGTAGTTAATACTAATATTGCTGGTGGTAAAACTGATTTGCGAATTAGACAAACTATTGAACAGCAAGTTCAGATTCAATCTGATGGTAGTATTATCAATGATGTCACTATTATTCGTGAACATACTGGCGAGAAAAAGGATGGTCTTTATGGTGTGCGTAATGTTAATTGGTTGCGTCTTTATGTTCCTGAGGGTAGTCAATTGTTAAGTGCTGATGGTTTTAGCCAACCGGATAAGCATTTCTTCCAACCAGTTGACTTGGCCGCCGAAGACTTATCAGCCATCAAGGATGGCGAAGGGGAAGCAATAATTGACCCGATTAGTGGCACGTTAAGTTATCAAGAATTAAATCGGACAGTTTTTGCCAATTGGTCTATGATTGATTCTGGTCAGACGGCCAGACTGCATTTTCGCTACAAGTTGCCCTATAATATTTTAGATGAGCAGCAAGCCAGCTGGCTATCCAAGATTAGATCTTTATTAGGTTTTGGCCGCTTTGGCCGCTACCAGCTAATAATTGAAAATCAAGCCGGCCAACAACCATCAACCTGGAAAGTTAGTTGGCATTGGCCTATTGCCTGGAAGTTATTGTGGTCATCGCCAGCCGATATTTGGCCTGATCAATGGCAGTCTAATAAAATTACTAACCAGCAAGCCGTTGGTTTGTTGTTTCAAGTTAATAATTAAGCGCCTATGAAAATAACACCTAAAAAGCCAGTCGTTGATTATTTTGAACAAATGATTAAAATCGGCCAGCCACTAAATAAAAAATCTAGTCGCTCCAATAATCGAGCCGAGACCAAAGATCGCGAAGTTAATGATAGTTTATTAGAAATTTATCAAAATGATCAGGGACAAAGGGTTGATGTTAGCCGTTTTGCTATTCGTCATCGCCGCTGGTGGGTCAAAGGTTTGTTATTTTTGGTTTACAGTTTAATTTTAGTCTTACTTGGTTGGCTAGGCTATAATTATTATATTGGTTATCGGGCTAAACTTGACCTTCTAACAATTAATATTGAAACTGACAAGAATCTGACTGCTGGTCAGGAGTTTACCTATACTATTAGTTACCACAACAATAGCGTGGTAGCTTTGTCTGAGTTAGAAATTAAAGCCGAATGGCCGGGTAGTTTTATTTTAGATCAAGCTGAACCGGCGCCGACTAATGCCGATAACCTGTGGCAAATTGGTGATTTACCAGCCAATTCTAGCGGTCAAATCGTGATGCGTGGTCGGTTAATTAATAAAATTGGTGACAGCAATAAATTGTCAATTAAGGCTAGTTTTCGACCAGCAAACTTGAGTAGCACTTTTGCTATTAATAAAGAGCATGATGTTATTTTAAGCAAAGCCGCCGTGGCTATTGGTTTGTCGGCTCCAGATACGCTGGCAATTGGTCGGGCCAATGAACTGACTATTGGTTATCAGTCTAACCCAGATAATCAAATTGATAATCTCCAATTATTAATCAATAATCTTGATTGGGCCGACATTAAATTGGTCAACAGTAGCGGCGATGAAATTGAAGCGCAGACTGACCAATCTTGGTTATTACCTTTACCGACTGAGGAATTGAATAATTTAAAGTTGATTATTATTCCCAAGAGTGAGGCCAGCGGCTTACAAATTTTATCGTTGCGGCTAGAGACTGCCCTTAATAATCAACATTATTTAATAGATAGTCGTGATTTTGATTTTCAGTTGATTAATAGTAA
>CAYVMB010000038.1:0-5185 GCA_964452435.1 uncultured Gammaproteobacteria bacterium | reverse complement strand
CAGTATTAGCATCTTCATCTTTAGCTAAAAGGCGAAAATTATATTTATTACCAGCTGACAATCCAGTTAAAATAATCAAATGATCATAACGCAAGTCATGGTTAGACCAATGACGATCTAAGTTGGCTGATTCAAAACCATAATCCAGATTAACTCTCGTCGGTTCGTCAGTTAAAAAATAAATAGCTGCTGCTGTATCAGTTGTCTGCACAATCCTTAATCCGCTGACCTGAGGAATAGTATTATCCTTCATGCCATTGGTATTAAAATATTGAACAAAAGATTCGGTCTGTTGACCAGACTCATCAAAAGCAATTATTCGATAATAATAATCAGTTTTTTTCTTCAGTCCAGTTAAATCAGCTCGATGGCTGAGCTTATATTCAATATTTCCCAAATGCTTATCTAGCTTGTTACTACTCTGCCCAAAATAAACATCCGTTCGAGCCGGCTGATTGGTTTTCCAGGTTATTTGAATTTGACCATTATCGGGCACACCAGTTAGGATGTCGCTGATGGTCACCTGCGCTTCAGCTTTTTTGACAACCGCTAAGCTGAACGCGACTAAGACAATTAAGCCTAGATATTTAATGTTCCTGGTCATTTATTTTTTGTATAATTAAACAAAAAAGATTGTTCAAACGGCTTAGTCAACAAATCAATATTAGAAATCATTACTGATTCATCGTTATTAAAAAATCCTCCGGAGCTCCAATTATTAGTTCCAAAAACAACTACCTGATTATCTACCAACAGCATATGGTGATGTAAGAATGAATTCAAATCATCCTGACCTGATAATTGACGTACCTCTTGATTACGCTTGGCATCAGTCACAATCTCAAGCTTATCAAAACGCAAACCAGGAATAATATTTTTAACCGAATATTCTCCAAACCAATTGCTGTCATCGACTAATAAGTTGACTGGTTTATGGCGAGCGACTTTTAGCATAGCTCGCGCTACTTCCTTGTCAGTAAAATTCCAAATCATCGCCTTAAGATTATTTTCTGTGCCGCTAATTAGACCGATCATTCGCTCCTTTAACCCGTTAGAATGTTTCTGCGGACCAAACCAAATCTCCAAAAAACCATCCTGATATTCAAATCTATTAACCAAACGATCATTGTTGACTAATTTATTACGGCTATTTTGTCCGCCAAGCAACCGATCAATCTCTTGCCCAAAAGTGTCAATTAGCTCGGCACGCTGGCTAACCAATAAAAAACTAGGGTCATACTTATCTTGCAAATTGGTAAAATTATAGGAGCCAAAAAGCAATTGCCCATCGGCTTTACCACGATCCACTAACAAAAATTTATGGTGCATATAGCCCTGATTGGAATCAATATCAAGACGCTGAATATTGTCTGGTAAGTTTTCAAACAATTGATCATGGACATTTTGTCTTTCAGTACTCAAGACAAGATTTACTTTAACCCCCCTGGCAGCAGCTCGATACAAAGCGTCCCTAATGTCTTGATCATCAAAAGAATAGACTGCCAATTCAATGGTTTGCGAAGATTCATCAATGGCCTTAACCACTATTTCCGATAATTTATTTTGTCCTAACTGATCATTAAAATAAAGCTGCCCAGTAAACGGTGCGGCAATTTTAAGAACCGGCTCAGAAAAAGAGAACTGCTGAATAATTCGAACAACTCGGGGTTTTAAACAAATAACCAAAACAAAAAAAACGATTAAAACGGCGCTTAAAATAATAATCAACCAAAAACTTTTTTTAGCCCTCTGTTGTTTAGCTAATTTCCCGCGATTTGATGACATAACGTTTATTATAGGTTAAAAAATTATTATCCTGCCCGGCAAAACAAATTAAAATGCTATTAACCAACCCTTGGTCTAACGTTTTTAACATGGTTATTATATCACGATAGCCCAAATCTAACCAAAAATTATCTACTACAATTATAGCCGGCTGATTAATTAAACAATGAGCTACCTGCAGAGCAAATAAAGATAAATTATTTTTGCAAACCGCACTAACCGATCGACTCAAATTGCCGTCGGGTATTAATAGATCTTTAATAAATAGCTGGCTATTTAAAACTGCCAAAATCCTTTCTATATCAGACGAGCTAATATTTTGCTTATCCTGGCCTAGTAAAAACTCCATTAGAGTCTTATCCGATTTTGCTAACGATTGATCCAGTAAATAAGTCCCGGCAAAACTTTGCTGCCAACTGCTATAACCAAATCTCTGACCATCTAGTTTCACGTGAATGGCCCTTGGTAAATAGGCTTCTTGGCCAGCAAATAATCTGGCTAGGCTAGTCTTACCTGACAAATTAGGGCCAGTAAATAAAATTCTCTGCCCCGGACAAAAAGAAAATTCTAGACGCCGATAATAATATCCCTGACTGAAAAGCTTCATTTTTGGCGAAGCAAAAGACAAAGAATTTTTAATGATAAAAAGATTGGGAATAATCAACGAGCCAGCCGATTTAACCACCGTCAAAGACAAGCCCAATCGAGCTGGAAACCAATAAAGACCGACTCGCAGGGCTTCGTTGGCTAACCTAGATAAATAAATAATTAAAAATAACCACAATAAATTATTGCTACTAGCCAAATTAATCAGAGAAGATATTTGATTGGCCTTAAATTTAAAAATACTAACGATCAACAACAAAGCAACAAATAATACCCGTGAACTCATTTTTAACCAGATATCACGGCGAATACGAAAATAAGAATCAATTATCACTAAGCGATCGAATCTTTGTAAAACGGTCGTCTCTTGATGAAAAATTTTTAAAAATTCCCGATCGCTTAAATTAGTATCCAAATACTGAAGTATTTGAGAATAAAAAGTTACTTCCTGAGAAACATACTTTAACGAAATATAATAAGCAGCTAAAGCAACAACCAAAGACAAGATAAACAAAAATAAACCAAGTAACCACCAACTTAAATCAGCCCAATAGGCAATAAGCATTACTACCAAAAAACAAACCAGCCATCTAATTAAACCAAAGAAAGCATTAGTCACCCCCATCGAGGCTAGGGGTAATTGATAATATATTTTAGCCAATAAACTGGCTTTATGCCTCATTTTTATCTTGGGTAATGGTCGACTAAGCTGGAGATGCAATAAACGACGACGAATATCATTAGCCAGAAGAACAGAAAAAGTTTTTTCCTGTCTTAAAGACCAATAGACAATCACCACAAAACAAGCAGCTAATAGACCAAAAACCAACCAAAACCAGTTGGCTAACAGGTCTAGTTTAAATCGACTAATAGCTATTAAAACAACCTCAACTAATCCCTGAAAAAATAGCAAGGCGGTCAAAATAATAATAAACCGCCGGTGGCGATAAAAAAATCTCCGCAAATAATTTATCTGCCAATTTTCCAGACGAACACTAAAATATTGACTGGCCTGCTGACGAACTTTTTTTAATAATTCGGCTTGCTGTTTAAGATTTTCCATGATGAAATTGCCAATAAATTTGATAAGGCGACTTAATCCCGAGACGCTTGAGCTGTCCACTAATCATCCGGCGCTGACGCGGCGAATAAGAGGTGCAAAGAAATTTAGTCATAACTGCAAAGAACTTGTCAGCTAGCCAACGAATCTGCTGATAATTATTAATTTGCGGCTTAGACGCCAATAGCTGACTAAACTGATAATTATAATTAGTGGTAAACTGCTTCATTTTTTTCTCCAGCAAACTAACCTTTTGCCTCTGGCTTAGGTGTTGTTGGGCTAAAATTTGCTGCCAGCCGGCAATTATTTTATTAACAAAACCTTTTTCTAAACTAATTTGACCATTGTTAAATTGATAGCCTAAAAAACTATAAATACCTGAGGCTGGACCACAATATATCTTGTGATCATTAAGCAACAAACCCAATTTTGATAGATCATTAAGAAATCTACCCCTGACATCATCTAGGTGTTCTTGTCGGCTATCTAATAAAGCAATGTCGTCACCGACACGAACATAAAAATTAACTAAACGTTGATATTTAAAATCTAAATCACTTAAATATAGATTGGCGAATAAAGCGACCAATGGAACCCCTTGAACCAATCCACGATCTAGTTTTTCAATTACCCCACCACGGTATACTTGATTACCAATAAACAATTGCAATAAATCAATTATTTTAGGATCATCAAATATTCTATTCAATTGACCAATTAAAATCTGCTGATCAATCTGCTCGGAATAGTTTTTTAGATCTAAAATAAGCGCCTGACTATTAGAAAAAACCCGACGATAATAGCGACAAAACTGCCTAGCTGCCAAATGTGGCGGACGACCAGGACGATAAGAAAATAAACGGTCAGAAAAATGGCCCTCTAAAACCGGCAAAACAACCCGATAAATAGCCTGAGCTTTGACTCTTTCTTTAATATTATAAATAAAAATTTCCCGAAAACTACCAGGTTTATTTTTCTTGGGTATCTTTATAGATAAAGCTGGTTCAATTACTTTTCCGGCTAATAGTTCTTGTTGACAAGTTAAAATTAATTGACGGCTATCTAAATCATAATCTCGCAAAAAAAAATCATCTAAACCATGGTAGGTCAGATTCTTACAATCAGCTAAAAAGCGATCAACAATCTCTAAATAAGCCGCCTCCAGATTGGCTGTGGTCAATATCTTGTCTAACATATTCTTAAGAATCACCCCCAGGATACTCAATAAATGAATAATGAGTATAAATTAAATCCAAATGATGGTTGTCCTGTGGGAGAAATCCCACGGGCAGCCGTTTTCCCGAAAAGGGTTTTAACCGATAGCTTATAAATAAACTAAACCGATATCAGCGGCTTTATAATAGCCCAACCTATCGATTATTGATATCCCCAATGTGGGGTTGTGGGGATGATTCTCAAGAATACCTAATTCAGTATAACAAAAATAGACTATAACTTCTAGCCAAGGGCACGTCATTCCTGTGTTCTTTAGTACTCAAACTATGAAAAAATCTTCAAATAATCTTAAAATATTCTAGGGCAGGAATAATGTTTGGCGCTAATTCTTCTTCGGCCAAATTATTTAAATCAATCCAGGCCCACTGCTCAATATCTTTTCCAGGCCTTATTTCACCAGAGAAATCGGCTAGATAATGAACCAAGATAATATCAACCAAGCTATCACTGTTTTCTTTGGCGGTATACAATAAAAATGGTTCCGAGTTAATTATATTA
>CAYVMB010000037.1:0-5205 GCA_964452435.1 uncultured Gammaproteobacteria bacterium | reverse complement strand
GTTTTAGCAAACTGTCCTTAGTATATAGTTTGAGCGGCACGACTGTCAAGCCCTCAGTTGAGGCTCGTCCGAATAAATGATTAAGTTGTTTTTTATTTAATAATAGTCTTCGGCTACGCGTTGGTTCATAGTCACCGATTGTGCCAGCCAGCCGATAGCGGCTAATATGAGCGTTAATTAGATAAGCCTGTGGTTGTCCTTGGGAACCGCCACGAAAAACAACATGACTACCTTTTAAACTTACTTGCCCGGCCTTAGCCGCCTTAACTTCGTAGCCAGCCAAAACCAACCCAGCTTCATAATCTTCTAGGATTTCGTAATCGTAACTAGCTCGTTTGTTAACTGCGACTACCGGCATAGTTTATTTAGTCGACTTTTTCTTAGTCGTTGGTTTATTTTTTTTCGTGGTGTCGGGTTGAGCTTTTTTCTTCGAATTATCTTTTTCAGTAAGAGTTTCGGCAATTATATTCCATTGGTGAAGGGACTGGACTGTCTTATTGCTGACCAGGGCATTGGCTAAGTATTCTTTGTAGCCAGGAGTGGATAAGCGTTTTAATATTTCTGAGTCGTTTTGGTAGTGCTCTTTTAAGTGGCTAAGTTCCTTATCAACCTCTTCGGCAGTGACGGTAATATTTTCTAAGCGAGTGACTTCGTTGACAATTAGGGCAGTTTTAACTCGTTTTACAGCCTGTGGTAAGATTTCTAAAACGAATTGCTCTTTAGTCTTTTTTAGATTATTTAAATAATCATTTAAATTACCGCCATTTTGACTTAGGTTGTGTTGCAGTTCATCCAACATGACTTCAGTTTCTCGGTTGATTAAAGTCTCGGGTAATTCATCAATCTCGGCTAGCTTAATCAACTCTTCAAACATTTCAGCTTCTACTTGATGGTCGGTTTGCTTTTTTTGTTCTGCGGCTAGGCTGTCGGCAATATTCTTCTTTAGGTCAGCCAATTTTTCAAAGCCAAAGCTTTTAGCCAATTGATCATTTAATTCAGGTAGGCGACGGTGCATAACTTCGGCAATCACCACTTTAAAGTCAACTAATTTACCAGCTAGAGTTTTTTGATAGTGATCAGCCGGATAATCAATCTGGAATTTTAGCTCTTGGCCAATACTGGCTCCGAGAAGCTGCTGATCAAAACCAGGCACTAAGTAGTCTTTACCTAAAATAATATTAACGCCATGACCTTGGCCGCCCTCAACTGGAACCTTGTCTACTGAAATATGGATATCGGCAATGACTAGGTCGCCCATTTTGACTGGCTCTAAGCTGGGTGTTTTTTGGACATTGGCTTCACGCAATTGATCTAAAGTTCGATTAATTTGTTCCTCAGGAATTTTTCCGGTTTTTTGTTTGATATTCAAATCTTTATATCTGCTAATTGTGGTTTTTGGTAGCAAAGTTAGCTTGATTTTGTACTCTAGGGGATTACCTGGCGCCAATTTACTAATATCAACCTGGGGTTGGCCGACAGTCATTTTTCCGTCAGCGCCCTTTTTAAGAGCCTCGTCGATAGTGTGATTAATGGCCACGCGAGCTGCTTCTTCTAAGATAGTCATTTCGCCGACTTTAGCTTTAACTAGGTCATAAGGAGCTTTACCAGCGCGAAAACCAGGAATTTTAATTTCACTGGCAATTCGGCGAGCGCCCTCCAAAATATATGGTTGGAATTCTTCTATCGACAATTCAACCGTTAGCTCTAGCTGAGCCTTTTTTGCTTGGGTATTAACCTGCATAGAGATAAAAACTTATAAATAAAAATTTTGCCTAAATTATAAAATCAAGACAGTAGAATCAGTTTAACAGGCTTAATTGAAATTGGCAACTCAATTGATGAGTTAAGTCTACATTAATCTTGACTTTACTTGGTTTTTTTGCTATACTACTGACAGTCGCTTGTGGATAAATTGAATCAAGTGACCAAAAACAAAAAAATATGTACAATTCAACTCCACTCCATGATGCTTACCTAAATTATCAGTTGACTCGCAAAAAAGCGATGACCAAGAAAAATACCAGCCTTGAGGCAGTACTTAATTTGGCCATCGCTTTTTTAGTGGTTATTTTTTGTGCTCAACTATTAAGTGCTTGGCGCTTTGAAGCTGATGCCCATGATTTGGTTGGCCGGGCTAGTGATCTGTTTTTGGTGCCAACTGCCAAAGCTGCTGAGCCAATAATGGCCGCTGAGGTTAGTCCCTATACCACCCATTTAGTACTAAAAGCTGGGCAAGAAGCCACCGTCAGCTTAACCTTGGTTAATCGTGGCAATACTACTTGGTTGGCTAAACAGACTACTTTAGAAACGGGACCATTTTTAAAAACTTCTTCCAAAGTCCAACACTCTAGTTGGTTGTCATTTTTTAAAGTTTTAGCTTTGCCCAAAGATGTTAAGTCAGGTGAAAAGATCACATTAAGCTTTAAAATTGTTGGGCCGGAAGCTAAATATGTCGGTGTTTTGCAAGAGAATTTTCAATTAGTTTATAATCAGCAGCCAATTAAAAACAGTTTGGCCCGTGTTTTTGTTGATGCTAATCAGGTTAAGCCAACCTTTGCCATTAGTTCAAGCAATAGTCAAGTAATTGTCTCACCCGTTAAAGCTACAGCGGTTGTTTCTTCAGTTAAGGCTAAAGTTCAGTATATTACTGGCTATAATAAGCTTGGTCAGGTGGTTCAAGTGGCCAAAGGTCAATATGTGCCAGGTGTTTCTTTGGCTAAACCATCGGCAGCCGCTATTGCTGCTGAAAAGTCCCGTTTAGCTTTAGCTGCCAAGCCAACAACTGTCGTTACTCCGGTTGTTCCAGTAACTAGTCCCGATGATGTTTTTTGTATTGCTTTATCTGCTGCTGAAAGATCAGTTTCACCCAGGTGCCAAACTAGTAATGACGAGAGCCAGGCCGGCTCGGGTATAGTTAATTATGCCAAGAAATTAGCCCAAGAGCCATTGATTAGAGTTGGCTTATTTTCTAGTGAGCAGCTGCAGAGAATTACTAGCGATAAAGTTTTTGATATTTGGGCTGCCAATAATTTATTGGTTAGCGCGGTGCCCGCTCAAACTATTGTTTCAGTTTCTTATGCCAGAAATAATAGTCAATATACTGTTATGATTGGCGACAAGACCTATCAAACCACCAATTATTTAAGATTTGTTAGCCAATCTGACAATGATGGTGTCTTCCAATTAGTGGATTATCGTAATAATCCTAATTGGAATGCTAATCTAAATGATAATAAATTTCGGCGAGCCATGGAGTATAGATATGCCCCCAAGACCGATAAACTTTGGTGGATTAACGAATTGCCGGTTAATAGTTATTTAAAGGGTTTAGCCGAAACCAGTAATGCTTCGCCGGTTAAATTTCAAAAAGTTTTAGTTACAGCTGCCCGCACTTATGCCCTATATCATTATTATCGTGGTGTGAATTTTGGTTTAATTGGTGCTTCGACTAAACACGCTGATGAATATTTTCATGTTGATGCTACCTACGATCAGGTTTATCGTGGCTATAATTCAGAGGTTCGTATGCCTCGTTTGGCCCAGGCTGTTGACGAAACCGCTGGTGCCATCGTGACTTACAATAATGAATTAGCAGTTACTCCTTATTTTTCTCGTAGTGATGGTCGAACTCGTAGTTGGAATGAAGTCTGGGGTGGCGGTGAAAAAGCTTGGTTGCAGTCAGTGATTGTTCCCGAAGATAGTGGCAAGACTTTGTTTGGCCATGGTGTTGGGATGAGCGCTCAGGGTGCTTTGCTAATGATTGTTGATAGCCATAAAACTTGGCAGGAAGTTTTGAGTTATTTTTATCAAGGCACGGTTTTGCAAGCAGCTTATTAGTTAATTAAAATAGTTAAGGGTCAACCGGCTTCCAGGTATCAGGCAAAAAGACATTGATTCCTGGGGGTCGGTTTTTGTTTTGGTTGGAATTTATGTTAAAATTATCTAAGTAATTCATTTCCGCTTTTTTAAATATATGATTGAAAGATCAGAAATTCGTCGCGACTATCTTTTGGCTCAAGAAGTTATTATTAGTCCTGGTCGGGCGGTTCGGCCCAAGCACAACAAGACAGCCAAATCAAAAATTGACCAACGGGTAATGGCTAGCTGTTTTTTTTGTCCTGACAAATTAGATTATAGTAATGTTATTGAGTTATTACCGGCTAATTCCGGCCGTAAATGGCAAGTTGCGGCGATTAATAATATCTATCCAGCAGTTGAGTTGAATAACCGGCAAGCCTTAGGTAAACAAGAGGTAATCATTGATACGCCTAAGCACAACCAGTCTTTGGCCGATGTTTCAGTTAAAGATTTGGCGCTGGTTTTAGAGATGTATGCCCAGCGAACCAGGGCTTTGAGTAAACAGTCACCGCTGGACTATATTCTTTGTTTTAAAAATTATGGTCCTGAAGCTGGGGCTTCTCTGGAACATTCGCATTCGCAGGTTTTCGCTACTAAGATTTTACCCTTGGCTATTCGCGCTGAGTTGTCAGCAGCTAGACGCTATCGGCGTAAAACTGGTCATTGCCCGCATTGTGATATGATTATCAAGGAAATAGCCGTCGCTGAGCGTTTGATTTGGCAAGATCAAAATGCTGTAGCCATTGCACCGTATGCCAGCCGTTTTTCTTATGAAGCTTGGCTACTGCCGCGTAGACATCAGGACAATATTGGTCAAACAAGTCGAGTTGAGTTGCTATCCTTAGCTGGTGGCCTTAGTCTTATTTTAAAACAATTGCAGTCTCTGGGTTTGGCCTATAATATTTGTTTACATCAAGTTATCTCGGCTACCGAGCAACATTTCATTATCAAAATTCAACCTCGTGGCAATATTTGGGCCGGTGTGGAGATTGGTTCTGGTTTGGTAATTAATCCAGTGTCTCCAGAGCAGGCCGCCGATTTCTATCGGTCAAATTTGAGCAATAGCTAGTCGGTGTGGTTGATAGCCAGTATTTTAGGACTCTTGACAGCACCGATAAAATAATCTATCATACAGGTACTTGTTTAACACTAGGTTAGATAAGTATTTTTGATAGTCCAATTTTTTTGGTTGAACTTTAAAAATCAGCAGACGATTTTAGCGCTAACAGGCGCTAATTCAAAATCTATTCTTTATTTTTAGAGAGCTAAACAATCTCTTCAATAGTTTTTAATTGAGAGTTTGATCCTGGCTCAGGATGAACGCTGGCGGCGTGTCTAAGGCATGCA
>CAYVMB010000036.1:0-5579 GCA_964452435.1 uncultured Gammaproteobacteria bacterium | reverse complement strand
TATTGATTTAATTAATAAGCAATTAAGTGGCCACATTAATTACTACGCAAATTATCAAAAAATCTTCCAAAAAATAAATAGACCCCCCTCACCAGCTATAAGCCGATGAGAGGGTAAATCGTTTTTTTTACTTGGCGCAAGCGGCCAAACAATTTTGAGTCAGGCCGGCATGCAAGGGTTCATAGCCATCACGCCAGTGGCGACCAATATGCTCAATAAAACGAACATAGGGCATCTTCTGGACATCTTCAAATAGGTTGCCCCAGAAAAATATCCGATATGGCTGCCAGTCAACAGGAATTTTATCCTGATTGGCTAACAGCCAATTGGCATGACGGCTGTTCAGGTGTTGCTTTCTTTCCAGGTCATTCTCAACCTGATAACCAAGGACAACTCCCATAATTTTCTGCCGACGAGTCATGATCAGCTCAACAACTTGGCCGTTGAGCCAGACGAGCTCTTGGTTCCTAAGAACCTTTAAAATCCCGTTGCCCTCAGCAACGGTTAACGGTAATTTCCCAGATGATAAATCCGGAAAATTAAAGGTATGATTTGTTACGGGATACATGTTAATCCCTCCTTTTTTATTATTAGATGTGCTGGCTAAAAATTACTAAATTAACCAGCTCTTGTCAAACCTAATGAAGAATTATTTCCAGCTATTGACCAATCCTCTGGTTATCGGCCCAAAAAAACCAGTGGCTGGTTGGACATTTTTAGCTTTTTGTAGCCTAATCAAAGCCGCCCTAGTTAATCGACCAAAAAATGAAGTCTCTTGACCAATTGAACCTGGCCCAGATTTAGCCAATAAATAACCCTGAGAATTTAAAAACTTTTGTAATTCCTTGACTTCAGTTTTAGCTAAACCAAAGAAAAGATTTTGTTTAAAAATGTATTTGGTTGCCAATTTGGGAATAATAACTGTCTTTAAATCTATAATTTCAGTTGTTGACTGCTTATCGTTCTTAATCTCTTCAGGCTGAACCTGAGTTGGAGTGGTTATGGTTGCGACAACCGGCTGAGCTTTGATCGTTAGCTCAATCCGATTAACATCTAGATTAGCAAATTTAATCATTAAATCATCAGTTTTATCACCATTCAGGTCAAAATATTTAACTTCCCCCAATTTTAGCTTGACCGTTATTGGATCTGATTTAATAATTAATCCAACTTCTTTACTCAACATATTTAAACTATCAATAATCAATTGGTGGTCTTGAGGCAAACCGCCGTTCAATAATTTAAATAAGGCCGTAGAACTAACATAACTCAAACAATTAACACCAGCTTCGTCAATTAACCCAATATCGACAGTTTGTCCCATATCAATAATCTTATCTACCGCTCCAGTTCCAATACCAGCTGGCAAAGTGTTGGAGCCACCACTAGAAGAAGGTATTTGTTCAAAAATAGCATTAACCGTTATATTTTGACTAACGGCTGTGTCGGTTCTTGGATTGCTAGTACTATTATCGCTCCACCTAACAAAACGATAACCACTATTCGGTGAAGCTGAGACCGCCGAACCACTGCCATTATAGATAATGCTTTGAGTGGAGCTACCAACAATAATTCCACCAGATCCAGCACTATAATTTAGAGTAAAAACAGCATTAGGGTCTACAACAAAATTAGCTGTAATAGTCATATTATTATAAATACCACTATCAGATCTCTCGGGATTCTCTTTGCCGTCACTCCAACTATCAAATTTAAAATTATCCAATGGGACAGCTTCAACCGGATCTGTAGAAATATCACCGCTAATCCTTTGAACGCTTGGACCATTAATAAAACCATGACTCCCCGCTTGGTACTCTAAAATATAGGGAGCTTGCCACAAAAAGTAAGGATAACCATTATTTTTTTCAGGATTACCATCAATGCCCCAAATATTATTAAAATCCCAGCTAGCTCCAACAAAAGTACTACTGGCCTTCATCTGATTGGTGGTCAGACCAACTCCAGCTGGGCTTGATGTAACGCCAGAAGTCTCTAGATCCCAAAATGAATTACTAACCGATGTTGCTGTCCGGGTTATAGCCATCAACCCACCAATTAATCCGGAAGAGAAAACTTGACCAGCCGAGTAAGAATTAATAATTTCCCCGTTATTATCGCTAACCAAGCCGCCAGACATAGAAACACCGGTTGATGTAGCTAAAGAATAAACATTGTTTAATTGACCGGAATTTATACCAACCAAGCCACCGGCGCCATCGCCAGACACGTTGCCAGTAGAATAGCTTTCTGAAATTTCAGCCAAACTATAACCAGCCAAACCACCAACAGAAGAACCACCAGTTATATTAACATCAATCAAGCCAAGACCATTAATCATGGCTTGATCAGATAGACTACCAAATAAACCAACCCAATCTTCTTCGGGACGATTAATATATAAGTTTCTGATCTTGTGACCATTAGCAAAAAATTTACCAGAAAATGGAGTAAGACTATCACCAATAGGCTCAAAACCAAGGCCAGTATTATAAAGTGATCCACCAGGCTGGGTATCTGTGGAGCAGTCAATGTCAGTCATTAAAGAATAATTACCGTTTAAATTTAAGTCAATGTCCTGCAATTGTTGACAAGTATAAATATCAATTGGCCCTTCATAGCCAGTTTCAATATTTTCCCATTGTAAATGTGGTCGGCCACCAGACATTTGCCACGTAGCAAAAAAATCCCAATTCACGCTATCAAATGTCATCTGGTTGGCCATTTGAATAGAAGTGAGGCCCACTCCTGTATTATTAGTATCATGGTTACGGCCCATTATTCCAGAGGTTTCAGTATTCCAAAAAGAACTGATAACGTCACCATCACGATTAGTACCCAATAAACCGCCGATACGGATTGGAAAATCACTAGAAATATAACCAGTTGCATAAGAATTGATTATAAGATCAGATTGTGCACCAACCAGACCGCCAAGACTGCCCAATTCTATCTCGGAACCAGAAACAAGGGCTGTAGAATAAGAGTCAGCAATAGTAGCAACACCATTACCACCACCATTACCACCAGCCAAACCACCAACTTTATGGCGACCAGAGACTTGACCAGTGGTATAACACCGGGCAACTTTACCACCATTATTACCAACCAAAATGCCAACTAATTCTTGACCAACCACATTAGCATTATCCATGCCTAAAACTGAAATGCTTGATTGACTAGTGGTTTTGCCAAAAAGACCAACATATTGACTATTGGGCCTATTAATAATTAAATCATTGATATTGTGACCATTGCCATCAAAATGACCAGCAAATGAATTGAGGTCATCACCTAAAGGAGTCCAATCATCACCATAGCCTTCATAATCTGAAGTGCTGGAAGCTAAATCAGCCACTAGCTTATAATAGACGCCAGTTGTTGAAGCAGTTCCCCTGATGGAATCAAGCTCGCTCCAACTATCAATCTGATAAGGATCCCCTTTGGTTCCATTTCCGGCATCGAAAGCCTTGACTGGAAGACAGGTAATTGTTAAGCCCAAAAAAAATACAATTAAAATTAGAATTTTCTTCATAAAGCAATAGATTAAATAAATCTACCTAAAAACTATCATATAAACTAACAAAAAGCAACCATAATTTCGACCAAAAACATAAAAATAAAATAGTTAATTAACCATTGACTGCAGGCAGAATTCGTGCTAAGACACAGGTAGAAAATTAACAATAAAATATAAAATAAAAGGAGTCAAGAATGTTAGGATTTTTATCAATCAGCGGACAAGAAATTGTCATGCTGATCGTCGGAATCGTGTTGCTTTATCTGGCGGTTCACAAAAAATATGAGCCGCTGCTATTGGTACCAATCGGCTTCGGTTGCATCCTGGCCAATATACCGCTGGCGGGAATTAGCGACCCCAACGGATTTTTGGGAATAATCTACGCTTTTGGGATTAAGAGCGGTTTGTTCCCGATTTTAATCTTTATCGGCATCGGCGCTTGGACTGATTTCAGTCCACTAATCGCCCATCCGATTACCGGAATCTTGGGATTGGCGGCGCAAATCGGAATATTTCTAACCATCGGCCTATGCCTGCTGGTTGGTAAATTAATTCCCGGTTTGCAGTTCAGTCTGCAAGAAGCAGCCTCCATTGGAATTATTGGCGGAGCTGATGGTCCAACAACCATCTATCTGGCTTCAAGACTAGCCCCGCAGATGATTTCCAGTGTGGCAGTGGTCGCTTACAGCTATATGGCGCTGGTGCCAATTATCCAGCCGCCGATAATGCGGTTGCTGACATCAGAAAAAGAAAGAAAGATCGTCATGCATGACGGTCATGAGCTTAGTCAAACAACCAAGCTCATCTTCCCGGTAGCCACGACACTCGTCACTGGGCTACTGATTCCTGATGCCGCCCCGCTGGTCGGCGCCCTAATGTTTGGCAACTTCCTTAAGGAGTCAAAGGTCTGTGACCGACTAGTTAAAGCTAGCCAAAACGAACTGCTTAATCTCTGTACCATTATGGTGGGATTATCAGTTGGTGGCCGTTTGACCGGTGAAACATTTCTCACCTTCAAAACGGTGACTATTTTGGTTATGGGCATCTTCGCCTTTGCCACCGCCACAGCCGGTGGTGTCTTGATGGCCAAGCTGATAAATCTATTCCGGCCCAATAACCCGATTAATCCGTTGATCGGGGCGGCTGGAGTGTCAGCAGTGCCGATGGCCGCTCGCGTCGCTCATTTGGAGGGACAGAAAGCTGACCCCTGCAACTTCCTGCTGATGCATGCCATGGGCCCCAATGTGGCCGGGGTAATTGGTTCAGCTATGGCGGCTGGTGTTTTATTGGCACTTCTTAAATAAGGAGGGGGTAATGCAAAAACTCTCTTTGACTAAGGAGGTGCTGATTAGCGGATCGAATTTATTCGGTCGCCCGGCCTATCTCCGACTAACTCCCTGCTCTGAGCCTGGCTGGTACTGGGATGTCGGGACCAATATTGTTCCGATTAATCGGAAGCTGGTCAGAATAAAAAAGAACCGGGTTGTTTTGCAATATCAAGCCAGCAGGCTTAATGTTGTTGAACATATCTTGCCGCTACGCTGGACCGGTTTAGACGGGGTGATTATTGAGGCTTCGGCTTGGCCGCCATATTTTGGCGGTATGCTGGGATTATGGCAAGCGATTGAACCTGACCTGTTGACAACCAACCAACAGATTCCTTGGTTAAAAATAATTGAGGAAAAATCGGTGTCAACGGGTAAACGCTCAATCCGTTGGGCGAGCAATAAAACTCCTGGTCTAAAAATCAAAATAGCAGTTGATTTTCCCAAATTCGGCTGCTTAACCAAACGTTTCCAGCTGCCTGACCAAAACTTGATTAATTATTTTCCAGCTAGACCACTGGCGGTCAATAGTCATAATAATTTTTGGCCAGCCCTCTCTAGAGCTGTTACCAAAACTGGCCTCTGGCCACATCATAATTGTCTAGCCTGGCCAACCGAGCGGCCCGTTCCAGAATTACTGGACGAACTAGTTAATCATCGGCTGCTAGATCTCTTAGGGGCTCTAGCTATGATTGACCATTGCCGGCTGCCGGCTGGTCGAGTGATTTCCATCC
>CAYVMB010000035.1:0-5624 GCA_964452435.1 uncultured Gammaproteobacteria bacterium | reverse complement strand
AAGCCACTGAAAAAACTATTATTGCTCAAGGACAAATTGAACCAAAAACCCCCTATTATCTAGGACAATACGCCTTGATAATCAGCCTAAAACGTTTGACCGGAATATCTGTCGGCTTGCTTGAGCGCGTCTTGCTGCCCGGACTAGTCGCCCTATTCATCCCCTGGCTAGTTATTATCTGGTCTAGACGCAATAATTTGGGACGAAAAATTGGTCAATTACTTGTTTGGCTTTGGCCTATTTTTAGCTGGCCAATCTTCATGGTGACTACTCCGCAAAATTGTGCTTATTTTTTCTTAATAATTGTCGCTCTGTTGGCCACTATGGCAAAAATCAATCGACCATTGTTATGGTCGGTGGCCTTGGCTAGTTTAGTCTGCCAACCATTAGCTGGCTGGCCAGCTCTAACTATAGCCGCTTTAGCTAGCTTAAAAAATTTGTCTGGCACTAAAGCTAAAATCGGCCGCTGGTTAGCTGGCGGATTAACCGCCGTCATTTTACCCCTATCATTGTGGTATGCCAATTGGCAACAAACCAAAAACTGGCAAATAACTTGGCCGCCGGTAAATGATTTAATTGTCTGGCTAAAAGACTATATTAATTTTCGACATCTCTGGCCCAATCAAGAAAATTGGCTACTAAATCTAGTTTATAGCCATCAAGCCTGGCAACCCTTATCAATAGTTTTATTAATTGTCGCCGGTTGGCTGATTTGGCGTCGCCAACCAGTTATTTGGTCAAATATTTTAAAACCATTAAACCAGTCTCTAATCATTAGCACAATTTTAACTAGTCTGGTATCTTTTGGTTTTGTTATTAGCTATGAACGCTATAATTATCTACAGCGTTTTTTATGGCTAGCCTTAATTATCAATCTGCCAGCCATTCTGTTAGCGGCTGGTCAATTGTTTAAGAAATGGTTGGCCAATAATGATAAATGGTTAGGTTGGCCAGTTATGATTGTCTTAGCTAGCATCCTAACTTCTGGACTATATCTAACCTATCCCCGCGTTGATAATTATTCTAACGCTAAAGGGTTATCGGTTAGCGCCACTGATCTTAAAGCAGTTCGCTGGATAGAAAATAACGCTCCTGGCGATTATCTGGTTTTAGCTAATCAACAGGTTAGCGCCGCCGCTCTTGGAGAATATGGTTTTTACCCCGGACGTCATCGTCGTTATTTACAAAACTCTTTGTTCTATTATCCAATACCAACATCAGGCAAGCTATATAGCTATTACCTAAAAATGGTTGACGACTACCCGCTACGTGAATCAATGCGAGAAGCTACTCAATTAGCCGGGGTTGATTATGGTTATTTAGTTCTTAATAATTATTGGTATGGTTTTGAGAAGCTAGCTAAAGAAGCAAACGTTGAGGCTGACTCAATGTTTAGGCTAGAAAATGACCAAATTATTATATTTTTTTATGACTTCTCTGCTAATAAATAATTAGCGCTTAGATATTAATCTAATTATTAAATAGACGCTAGCAATTGTTTAAGATATTCTTCACTCTCCACCAAAACCTCATCATGATTAGCCGGCCAGGTCTCTATTTTGGCTGCAGTATCAGCTAATTTTTGCCAAGCCACTAATAAGCTATCAATATCTCCAGCAATAAAAGTTAAATAGCCAAGTCTTTCGGCCAATTCTCCTCCACCACCCTGAGCTGTAACAATTGCTGGACAACCAGCCGTGGCAGCCTCTAGCAAAACGGTCGGCCAATTCTCATAACAAAAAGCCGGAACCAATAAAACATCAGCCAGACTTAACTGAGCAAACACTTGTTCACTAGACAAACGCCCTAATAAAACTAACTGCCGATCTTGTTCAACCAAAGATTGTATTTCTTTATCTAGCGGTCCATCACCAATAATTATTAATTCGGCTTCCTTTAGTCCAGCCGCTAATAGCCGACGATTAAAGTCAGCCCATTGATCAGCTAACCACAAAACACCTTTGGCCTTAGTTAACTGGCCAACAAAAACAGCCCGCCGCAAATTATCGGCTAAGCGATAGCTTACAGCTAACTTGGCTGGTGTTGGATTAGCTAGACGCAGCCACTTGGCTGACGTCAACCAACCACATTGACGATGATAATTAATTAACCAGCTGGATGGACCAACTAATAGCTTGGCTGAGCCAAACCAACTAGCGGTTATTGTCTGATAAATCTTAGTTGACCAAGTATGAAGTTTCTTCTCCTGTCCAATAATTAAAAGACCGCTGGGGTGCAAATATTGCAGATCATGAAGAACCTGAACACTGGAAATACCTAGGCGCCAACAGCTAAAATGTAAGCTAAAACCAAGCCCAGTTAAATTATTGGCTACCACCAAATCTGGTTTAAAACTATTTAGAGTTTTTAACCAATCAGTTAAAAAACGCAATCCCAACCAATCTGGCAAATGCCAGATGAACCGCCGCCAGATTGACCAGTTCTCTATATGATAATAATTACTCAACCAATAAGTTACCTTATATCCCCGGGGGGTATAATGGGATAGCTCGCCTGCTTGGCGTTTTGGCTTTAAGGCTACTACCAAGACTTCATGGCCAGCCGCTGACCAATCTTCAGCTAGACGCTTAATAATCGTCTCAGCTCCACCACGCTGATAGGGGTAAAAAGTATTGTTAGTTAATAATATCTTCATGTTTATTTTAATATTGGTAATAAATTCCCATAAAGAATCTGGTCACTCTCCGAAACGATCTTTTTTATCTGATTAATTGTTATTTCTTGGCGCTCTCTAGACCAATCATTAGGCACTCTTAAAAAACGATATAAATTGTTGCGAGAATCTCCCTGAATAATCAATCCGTCACGGACATAAGAGATTTCACCCAAACATTTAGTAATTGCCCCATCAGGCCGATTAGTTTCAAATAGGCTAGTCCCCATAAAATAACTGTTAACCGGCTTATCCTGACCATAGACCAATTGCCACAAAGTTGGAGCTATATCGATATGGCTAACTGTCTGATTTATTAATAAGGGCTGATTCATGCCTGGCACAACCATCACGAAAGGCAAATCATTATACTTAACAAAATTATCCGCATTCATCGGTGAAAAATTGTATAGACGATGGTCGCCATAAATAACAACAACAGTGTTCTTATCCAATCCTTCTACCTTTAGATTAGCAAACAGATTGCGTAAAGCATCATCAACCGGAGTAAGAAAGCCAAGATAATTCCGTATTTTTTGTTGATCTAATTCACTGCCAGTAATCAAGGCCTGATCCAATTGTCCTTGATAAGGTGTCACCGCTAATTTATTTTTCGCCAAATTATAATCCATTAACTCTTGGTTATGTGGCCCATGTGAGGTAAAACTGACAAAATAGGCTAGTGTCGGCTGCTTGGCTAACTTAAGCTGACGCACTAATTCCGTCAGGACATGGTCATCGGAATCCTTTCGGCGAAAATAAGGAGTAAAAAATAGCCGATCAAAACCCCAGCTTGGGTAAAGCAAACCACGATGCCACGCATCAGGTCCATTGGAGTGAAAAACATAATTGAGATAACCGGCTTGTTTTAATGACTGCGCTAGGCTTATAAAATTATTGGAACTATGCGAATAATCAATCGGCTCTAAGGCGTTAGGCAAAGCACTACACAGCCCGCTATATTCAGCATTAATAGTATTACAACTATTGCCTAAGAATTGCTTGACACTGATATTATTATCCATTAGCGATTGTAAAAAAGGCATCGGCGTTGGGTTCTGGCGCAAAGCCCAGCTACTAACCGACTCCAGCTGAACAATAATAATATTGGGCTTATTTAATGTCGGTAATTGAACTGCAGTCGTAGTAACCGAGCTGGTTGGACGTTGGCCTAAGTTATTTAGCAGTCTATGAATCTCATCAACCTGAGGTTGGCCAAATTGATCGCGTTGTTCATCGGTAATTGAATGACGCAACCGACTAATATAATCATAACCGGCTAAAATCTCAGCCTGCTTGATTAGATTGCCCCCCAAACCCCAGTCAGCAGCAGACACCATTTTATCTGACCAGCTAGCCAGAGGGTTTTTCTCAAAATATTGAGTCAAACCTAAAGCCAAGCCATTGTTAATCAACAAAGCTAAAACTATTATCCAAGACAAGCCTCGTCGACGTAAACTCAGCTGATAACGACGACCTGTCATCCGGCGAGCTATCAAAGGAACGGCTAAAGATAAGATTAAAAAAACAGCTAAAGTTATGTAGAGCCTAGTTGGTATAAGATAATAATAATCTTTTATCATAGCTAAAAGCTCACCATTGGTATTAAACAACTGCTCACGGCTGATTAGTAGAAAATTACGAAATACCTGATAATGAGCCAGATTAATTAAAGAATAGAGCCAGAAAAAAACCCAGCCCAGCCAGCCTAGCCAAATCCAGAGTGATCTTTTTGATGGCAAGCTAACTACTAGCCAGTAATTAATTAGCGCCCAAGCTAAACTAAACCAACCGCCAGACAACCAAGACCAATCTGACAATCTGATAATACCTATATAAACTATAGCGCTAAACACTACCAAGAATAATAGATTTCTCATTTATTTCCGATAACATTTATATAAATATCTAATAGCTCATTGTGATTGGATAAAGCGAAACGTTGCTCAGCTCGCTGCCGACTAGCTTGAGCCATTGCTACTCGCCGCTGATTATCAGTTAAAATATTTTTAATTTGTAGAGCTAAGTCACTGGCGTCATTCGGCTTAATCAACAAGCCATTAACTAATGGCTCAATGACCTGCCGCACACCTGGTAAATCAGAAGCTAGACAAGGCAAGCCGCTAGCCATGGCCTCTAAAAGCACCAAGCCAAAAGCTTCACAACGATTGATAGATGGCAAAACAAATAAATCAGCTAAATTATAAAATAATGGCAAGTCTTCCGAATTAACCGCCCCGGCAAAGAATAAACGATCAACTAGCCCTAACTGGCTAGCCAAGTCCTGATATTCTCCAAGCAAATCACCGTTTCCGACAATAACCCCCTGGTAACCCAAATCTGGATTGTCTTGACTTAAAATAGCTAATGCTTGTAAAAAAACTTCTACCCCTTTAAAATAATGCGCTTTGTCTAGGCCACCAACCATCAAAATTGTCTGTCGCTCTCGTTGCAAGCCGAGTTGGTTAATCAAACCAATATCTTTGGGTCGAGGCTGAAAACGCTCGGTATCAACCCGAAAAGGCACAGCAACTAGCTTGGCAGCTAAATCTAATTTTAACCGACCAGCGGCTGATGACTGCCAATAATCCAACGAGGCACAGGTTATCGCTTCAGCTTGTTTTAAAAGCCGAGCCAAAAATAGTTTTTGAAATAGCTTGAACAACCAACCACGCCAACCACTGGCTTGCGGATCCATATGATAATGGATAACTAATTTGGTTTGAGGATAGCGTTTCTTTAGCAACCAAACTAGAGCGTCGGTGCCATAAAAAGGGTAGTGCAAATGGACTATATCAGCTGAGCGCCAAATTTTAGTTAGACCCTTCAAAATAGCAGCGTTACCAAAACTAAACCAAGTATTTAATCTTAAAATCTGGTAAGCCGAGCTGTCACTAATAAATTGTTTATCTGCTTTTTTAATTGCTTGGCCATAATTTGGACAAACCAC
>CAYVMB010000034.1:0-5701 GCA_964452435.1 uncultured Gammaproteobacteria bacterium | reverse complement strand
TTCAAGATATTAATAAGGGTCGCGGTTTAGCCGTGGTTGATCCGCATGGTGATTTAGCTGAGAAAATTTTAGAGTATATTCCAGATAATCGGATTAAAGATGTTATTTATTTTAATCCATCTGATGCTGAGTATCCTATTGCTTTTAATGTAGTTGAACAAGTTGAACCGCATTTGCGTCATCTAGTTGCCTCTGGACTGATTGGTGTTTTTCAAAAACTGTGGGCCGATTCTTGGGGCCCACGTTTAGAATATATTTTGCGTAATGCTATTTTGGCAGTTCTAGACTATCCTGATTCAACCTTGCTGGCTATTACACGGATGTTGTCAGACAAAAATTTTCGTAAAAAGGTTATTGATAAGATTCAGGACCCAGTCGTTAAAGCCTTCTGGGTTAATGAATTTAGTGGTTATAATGATAAATTTGCCTCCGAGGCAGTTGCGCCGATTCAAAATAAAGTTGGTCAGTTTTTATCCAGCGCTTTGATTCGTAATATTGTCGGTCAGGTCAAATCATCGATTGATATCCGCAAGATTATGGATGAGGGCAAGATTTTAATTATGAATTTGAGCAAAGGCCGGATTGGTGAAGATAATTCTGCCTTGCTCGGTTCTATGATGATTACCAAGCTCCAGTTGGCAGCCATGAGCCGGGTTGATACCAATGAAGAAGATCGCCACGATTTCTATCTTTATGTTGATGAATTCCAGAATTTTGCTACTGATAGCTTTGCTAATATTTTATCAGAAGCCCGTAAATATCATCTTAGCTTAATTTTAGCCCATCAGTATATTGAGCAACTTAGTGACGTGGTTAGGGCGGCGGTTTTTGGTAATGTCGGTACTTTGGTAACTTTTCGAGTTGGTGCCACTGATGCTGAATTTTTAGCTAAAGAGTTCATGCCATTATTTACCGAAGAGGATTTAGTTAATATTCCTAAATTTAATTTTTATATTAAGCTGATGATTGACGGCTTAACTTCTGATCCTTTTTCAGCTAAAACCTTAGCTCCATTAAGTAAGGAAGAACGAAAACCCAATCTTCAGGCGGTGATTGAACATACTAGAGAAAATTATGCTAGCCGTCGTGATATCGTTGAGGAGGGTATTATGCGCTGGCACCTTAATCAGGACGTGGATGATGCTCCTAAAAAGAATCAGGTTATTATCGAAAATATTCAACCTAAAATTGATCCAGTCCAAGTATCTCAGTCAGAGATTAAGCAACCAGCTACTGTGCAGGCAGTTAAAGCTGCTGTGGTTACAGAACAGCGTTATCCGGCGGTTTGTGATGGCTGTAATCAGCCGACGACTACCAGATTTGTACCTGATGGCAAACGACCAGTTTATTGCCCAGAATGTTTGCGGCGCTACCGAGCTGAACAGGGCCAAAAGCAGCAATTAGTCAAGACTTCGCCCAGTAGCTTAGATAATCAAAACAAACCAGTCGTCGATAGTCCCGACACATCTTTACAGCAACTAAAGAAAAAGAATCATGGAGATTGATTATTTAAAAATTGGCCGAGCTACTGATTTGGTTGGTAAAGAACGCTATCTCTATCGTTTTCTAGAAATTATTCCGGGATTTTTATCTTGGTTAACTTTGTTGACCTTGATTGTTTTGTCTTATTTTCATCCGGTGTGGGTGGCTTTGTTTGTTATTGCTTTTGATGTTTACTGGCTACTTTTAGTTATTTATTTGGCGATTATTTTAATTTCGGCTTATCGCCGGACCAAAAAAAGCATTGCTATTGATTGGCGTCAACAATGCTTAGAGCTTCAACCGGTTGATTTGACTTATCAGCCAATGGTTGGCCCATCCTCCACCACTAAACAGGTTGCTTGGGATGATTTGTATCATTTAGTTATTTTTCCTTGCTACAACGAAAGCTATGAAATAATTCAGCCTAGTTTGAAAGCCATTGCTAATAGTTCGTTTCCTAAAGATAGAATGATTTTTGTTTTAGCTATTGAAGAAAGAGGTGGATTAGCTATTAAAGAAACGGCCGACCGATTAAAAGCTGAATATGGCGATTTGTTTTTCCGTTTTCAGATTGTCGTTCATCCTGATAATTTATTGGGCGAGCTTAAGGGTAAGGGGGCTAACCAAGCCTGGGCCGCTCGGGTTATCCGTCAAGAATTGATTGATCCACTGGGAATTGACTATAATTTATTATTAGCCAGTGTTTTTGATTGTGATACCGTGATTTATGAACAATATTTTTATTGTTTGACCTATAAATTTTTAACCTCAAATAAGCCTTATCGTCGTAGTTATCAGCCGATTCCGGTTTATCATAATAATATTTGGCAAGCTCCTTTTTTTGCTCGGGTAGCTGCTTATTCCAATACTTTTTGGCAGATGATGCAACAGATTCGTCAGGAAAAGTTGTCAACCTATTCATCGCACTCTATGTCTTGGCGGGCCTTAGAAGAAGTTGGTTTTTGGTCAACCAAGATGGTTAGCGAAGATTCGCGGATTTTTTGGCATTGCTTTTGTCATTATAATGGTGACTATGAAGTTGAACCAATGCATTATCCAGTTTCTATGGATGTTTGTATGGATCAAAGAGTCTTGCAGACGGCCCGTAACCTATATAAACAGCAACGCCGTTGGGGCTGGGGGGTGGAAAATGTACCGTATCTAATTTTTAATACTATTAAGCGTTGGCCAAAAATTCCCAAGAAAGTTTTTTTAGATAAGATTTTTATTCAGATGTATGGTTTTCATTCTTGGGCGACCAATGCTTTAATTATTGGTTTTGTCGGTTGGCTTCCCTTGTTTTTTGGTGGTGATCGTTTTAACCAAACCGTTTTGTCCAATAATTTACCCAATGTTACTAGAGTTTTAATGTCTATTGCCATGGTTGGTATGGTTTTATCAGCTATTATATCTTCATTATTATTGCCCAAGCGGCCAGCCGGTAATCCCTGGTGGCGTCGTTTTAGTATGGTTGGTCAATGGGTTTTTCTGCCGATTACTATTGTTTTTTTTGGCTCTATTCCCGGGTTAGAATCTCAAACTAGATTGATGCTCGGTAAATATATGGGTTTTTGGGTAACCCCCAAGGAGCGAACTAATTCTTAATTATTAGCCTATGCCATTCATTGACCCTGATCGTTCCGGTACTACTTTTTTAAGGATTTTTGCCGTAGAGTTTATAGGCATTATTATTGTTTTTGGTTTGTTAGCTATTTTTTAGTTATGGCTGATCTATTTTTGTATAATACCTTAAGCCGTCAATTAGAACTGTTTCAACCCCAGCAGCCTCCAGTTGTTGGTTTTTATACTTGTGGCCCAACAGTTTATAATTATGCTCATTTAGGTAATTTGCGGGCCTATCTTTTTGCTGATTTACTAAAAAGAACCTTAGCTTATAATGGTTATGATGTCCGGCAGGTTATGAATATTACTGATGTCGGCCATTTGACCGATGACGGTGATGCTGGTGAGGACAAAATGGAGAAAGGTTCAGCTCGTGAACAAAAAACTGCCTGGGAAATTGCTGATTTTTATACCAAGGCTTTTCAAGAAAATTTAGCTTCTTTAAATATTTTACCACCGACAATTTATTGTCGAGCTACTGATTATATTGCCCAGCAGATTGCTTTAGCTCAAACCCTGGATCAGAAGGGCTATCTCTATAAAACCTCTGATGGTCTTTATTTTGATACTAGTAAGGTCACTGACTATAATAAATTAAGCCATTTACCACTAGAACAGCTTAAAGAGGGGGCGCGGGTTGATAAAAATCCAGAAAAACGCCAGCCTACCGATTTTGCTGTTTGGAAATTTAGCCCGGCTGGTCAAAAAAGACAAATGGAGTGGGACTCTCCTTGGGGCAAGGGGTTTCCTGGTTGGCATTTGGAATGTTCAGCTATGAGTTTGCAATTATTGGCTGGATATTTAGATATTCATTGTGGTGGTATTGATCATATCAATGTTCATCATACTAATGAGATTGCTCAATCCGAAGCCGCCACCGGTCAGCCATTTTTTCGTTACTGGCTACATAATGCTTTCTTAAATATTGTTGGTGGTAAAAAAATGGCCAAGAGTGCTGATAACTTTCTAACTTTAGCCAAGCTGGTCGCTGATTTAAAGATTTCTCCTTTAGCCTATCGTTATGCTTTTCTCCAAGTTCATTATCGTAAGCCGATGGAATATAGCCCAGAGAGTTTAGTGGCGGCTGATCAGGCTCTACATGGTCTATATCGACAAGTTGCTGATTTAGGCACTGAGATTGGCAAGATTGATCAAACCTTTAAAGACAAATTCCAGCTGGCTATCAATAATGACCTCAATGCTCCACAAGCTCTAGCTAGTTTATTTGAAGTTTTAAAAAGTTCGCTTTCAGCGGCTGATAAGCTGGCCACTATTTTTGATTTTGACCGAATTCTTGGTTTGAATTTAGCCAACGCTGTTCAAGCTTTAACTATTCCCGAATCTATTATACCAGTTGAGATTCAAGACCTCTTTGATCAACGCCAGGTAGCCCGGCAAGCCGGTAATTTTGCTCTAGCTGATGATTTACGGCAACAATTATTAGCGGCTGGCTATCAAATAGAAGACAATCCGTCCGGTAGCCGTTTGCGTCAGATCTAATATGAATAATTTTTGGTCCAAGTTGCCTAAGCCTATTTTGGTTTTGGCGCCGTTAGCTGGTGCCACTGATAGTGCTTTTCGCCAAATTTGTAAGGGTTATGGGGCTCAGGTGGTGGTTAGCGAAATGGCTAGTGTGGCGGCCCTGACTCATAGTCAAGACAAAACTCTTGAGATGCTTAATTTTAAGCCAATTGAACGACCTTATGTTGTCCAGCTTTTTGGAGCTGACCCACAGCAATTTGCCCTAGCGGCTCAAATAATTACTAAGAAAATTCAGCCTGACGGTTTGGATATCAATTTTGGTTGCCCAGTTCCCAAGGTTATTAAGCAGGGGGCCGGTGCGGCTTTAGGAGCTGACTTACCACGAGCTAGGGCAGTCGTTAAGGCGGTGCTAGACAATACTGATCGGCCAGTTTCCATCAAACTAAGAGCTAGCAACCAAGGGATTAGTGCTCAGCAATTTGTAGCCAATTTAGCTGATTTACCGCTAGCGGCTGTGGCAGTCCATGGTCGCAGTTTGGTGGCTGGTTTTAGCGGTCCGGCCGACCCCGTAGCGATTGCTGCTTGTCGACCTCATGTTGCCGGCCAGCTATTAGCTAATGGCGGTATTGTTGATTTAAGCAGTGCTCAGGCGATGTTGGTAGCTAGCCAGGCCGACGGTCTAATGATTGGTCAAGGGGCTTTAAGTCGGCCCTGGCTTTTTGAAGAGATCGGCCAACAGATTAAGCTTAATTTAACCTGGTCAGAAATAACTGAGTTGATGTTGCGTCACGCCAGTTTAGTGGTTGAGAATAAAGGTGAATCCGGCCTGCTAGAGTTTCGTAAGTTTCTGGCCTGGTATGTCAAGGGTTGGCCGCAAGCCTCAAAAATTCGTCAGCAATTAGTGGCTATTGAATCAATAGCGGATTTAGAGGCTATTATAGCCAGCGTTTCTTTTTGAAGATGATTAACATTCCGAAGGTAGCTAGCAACATTAATAAGATTACAAACCAAAATCCGTTAGTCTGACTTATAAAAGGCATACCTTCAACGGTATTCATGCCAAAAATGGCGGCAAAAAGGGTTAACGGAAAGACAATAACGGAAAATATGGTCA
>CAYVMB010000033.1:0-5827 GCA_964452435.1 uncultured Gammaproteobacteria bacterium | reverse complement strand
CGTTGCTGGTTCTATTATCTTCATGTTATTGGTAATGGCTTAGGTTTTGGCGCGGCTTACCAGAATGTGATTGTTAATGGGATTGTTTTGGCTGAAGATGGTAAAAAGATGTCTAAGCGTTTGCAGAATTATCCCGATCCAGGGCTATTATTAGATAAATATGGAGCGGATGCTTTGCGTTATTATCTTTTGGCTTCACCAGTTACTCAAGCTGAAAATTTGAATTTTAGTGAAAAAGGTGTAGAAGAAATAATTAGAAAAATTATTTTGCCTACTTGGAATGTGTACAAGTTTTATGATTTATATGCTGGCGATGAAAGACAAGTTTTGTCAAGCGAAAATTGGTCGTCAGACAATATTCTAGACCGCTGGATCGTGGCTTGTTTGCACCAGTTATTAAATGAAATTAATCAGCAGATGGAGGCCTATAATTTATCTAAAGCTACTAGATTGTTGGCTGATTTTATTGATGATTTGTCGACTTGGTATCTGCGTCGTTCTCGTGATCGCTTCAAAGGAGATGATGAAAATGATAAACAGGCGGCTCTATTAACTAGTGGCTATATTCTTCAGGGGTTATCGATTGCTTTGGCGCCGTTTGCTCCGTTTTTAGCTGAAGCCATCTGGCAAAAAACAACCGGCGCTAATTATCAGCAAGCAGATAAATCAGTTAATTTATTGACTTGGCCGGAAAATCTATCAATTGACACAGCAATATTGGCTGAAATGGCGGCTATTCGTCAAATAGCTGAATTAGCTTTAGCTCAGCGCGATTTAAGCGGTTTTAAAGTGCGGCAAGTTTTAGCTTCATTAACCGTTAAGGCCCCAAAATCAAAATTAGAAAATATTAGCAGTAGTGGCTGGCTAATTTTGATTGATGAGCTTAATGTCAAAGAGCTTTTTCAACAAGCAGTTGAAGCTGATGACTGGCAAGTCAGTTTGGATACCAAGTTAACTCCAGAGTTAATTCGTGAAGGCTTGGCTCGTGAGCTAGTGCGCAATATTAATTTGTTGCGCAAACAATCCGGATTAAGTCTGGAAGATAAGACGCTTATTTATTGGCAAGGTGATAGTTTATTGGCTGAAACAACTTTTAATCAATGGGGAGAATTGATTACTCATGAAACCCTTAGTCAATCAATTGTCAATGGCTGGTTGGCTGGCGATCAATTAATTAGTAAAGATTTATTGGTTGGTGATGGACAGATTAAGTTGGCTATAATTAGGGTTTAATTAAATTATTTAGTTAATCAAAATAAATTTATGATGTGGATTGTTTATTTACTAGCTGTTATAGTGGCTATCGTTCTAGTTTGGTTGATTGCTGTTTATAATGGCTTGATTACCAGTCGAAATCGTTTAACTGAAGCGTTAAGCGACATTGATGTTCAATTGAAACGTCGTTATGACTTGATTCCTAATTTAGTGGAAACAATCAAGGGTTATGCTACTCATGAGCAAGAAACTCTGGAGAAAGTTATTGAAGCTCGCAACCAAGCGATTACTGCTCAAGACAGTGGTGATCTTTCAGCTCAAGAAGCGGCTGAAGGCAATCTTTCTGGCTTACTTAAGAATCTGTTTGCTTTGAGTGAAAATTATCCTGATTTAAAGGCTAACCAAAACTTCTTAGAATTACAACGTGAATTAACTGATACTGAAGATAAGATTCAGGCGGCACGGCGTTTTTATAACGGTAATGTTCGTGACTTTAATACTAAGTTGCAAATTTTTCCTACCAATATGTTTGCCAAGAAGCTAGGATTTACTGCTGCTGAATTTTTTGAAATTAAAGAATCTGCCGAAAAAGACCCAGTAAAGGTTGACTTTGCTGTTTAAGCGGCTATGAATCTTTATCAACAAATTAGTAGTAATCGTTATAAAACCTGGCTATTAGTAATTCTTAGCGCCAGCTTACTGATTGCAGTTGGTTTGGTTTTTAGTCGGGTTAACGATAATCCACTTTGGCTATATATAGCTTTTCTTTACGCAGTTATTTCTAGTTTTGTTAGTTATTGGTGGAGTGATAAGATTGTTTTAGCCATGAGTCGAGCTAAGGAAGTAAAGCACAATGATTCGCCGCAGCTGTATCATTTGGTGGAGAATCTTTGTATTGCAGCCGGACTACCCTTACCTAGAATTTATGTGATTGATGATAGTGCCCCTAATGCCTTTGCTACTGGTCGTAATCCTCAGCATGCGGCTATTGCTTTTACCAGTGGTTTGTTGGCTAAGCTTGATAAGCAGGAGTTAGAAGGAGTTATTGCTCACGAATTGTCTCATGTTGGTAATCGCGATATTTTACTGGCAACGATGATTTCAGTTTTGGTTGGTACGGTTGTTTTAATGGCCGATTGGTTTGCTCGTTGGTCATTTTGGGGAGGGCGTCGCCGTGATAATAATCAAGAATCAGGCGGGCAAATTTTAGCAATTATTGCTATTATTTTAGCTATTCTGGCGCCGTTATTCGCTCAGTTAATTCAGTTAGCTGTTTCTCGGCGTCGTGAATTTTTAGCCGACGCTAATGGTGCTTTGCTAACTCGTCATCCCGATGGATTGATTAGAGCTCTACAAAAAATTAGTGCTGACCCAGAACCGCTAGAGGTAGCCAATAGAGCCACGGCTCATTTATATTTTGCTTCACCTTTTCAGAATAAGCAAGGTATTCAGGGCTTTTCTAAAATGTTTATGAGCCATCCGCCAGTTGAAGAAAGAATTGCTGCTCTAAGGCAGGTCAGTCTTTAATATTATGTTAAATAAACAAACTCCAAAAATTGATAATGATTTTAGTAATTTGACGGCTGACAGTTTGCAACAAGCTTGGCGCGGCGAAACTAAGCAGCAGCGCTGGCGTTTGGCCCATAGATCATCAGCTGTTCTTTTATTAATTATTATAATTGGCGGACTATTAGTAATTATTTGGCCAACCATGCGTCAAAATTCTAGTACCTGGTCAGTTTGGCTTAAAAATAAGGCTGGTCAAGCTCTTGATGGCTTTAAGCAATGGCAAGTAAATAGTGAAAGATCAATTATTGAAGGTGATATATTAAAATAATATGACTACTAGAGAGATTTATCAGTTAGCTATTAAGTTAGGCGTTGAAGCTGACTTGCGTGGACAGCGCTCGGTTAAAGAGCATTTGCGCCACACCAAACAACAATATCGTCAGTTATCTAAGGCTGTCAGGGACGATTTTGATTTAGAAAAATTAGTTAATCCTTATGCCGATAGTCGAATTTTAGTTGACTTAGGCCGTCCGAAGATTAATAAGATTCTAGCTGGTATTGATATGGAAGGGCCAGAATTACTGGCCGCCAAACATTTGGGTGATATTGATTTAGTTTTAGCTCATCATCCTGAAGGACTGGGTTTAGCGGGGTTGTCTGAAGTTATGGATTTACAAGCCGATGTTTTAGCTGGCTATGGTGTGCCAATCAATATTGCTGAGTCGGTTATTAGGCCGCGGATTAGTGAGGTTAGCCGTGGCGTTTCTCCGGTTAACCATGATCGCTCGGTTGATATGGCTAAATTATTAGGTCTGGACTTTATTTGTCTACATACTCCAGCTGATAATTTAGGAGCCCGTTATTTAGTTGATTTAATTAATAAAAAACAAGTTAAACTGAAAAGGGTTGGGGATTTGTTAAAACTTCTATTAACTATTCCTGAGTATGCTCAGGCAGCCAAGCAAAAAGCCGGACCGACATTATTTGCTGGCAACGCAGATAATCATTGCGGTAAAATTGCCGTTACAGAATTTACTGGAGGAACTAGCGGCTCAAAGGATATTTATGAAAAAATGGCTAATTTTGGCATTGGTACGGTGATAGGTATGCATATGAGTGAAGAGCATCGTCGTGAAGCTGAAAAAAATCATATTAATGTGGTTATTGCTGGGCATATGGCTAGCGATTCCTTGGGTATGAATTTATTATTAGATAAGATTGTTGATCAAGGGGTCGAGGTGATTACCACCTCTGGTTTAATTAGAATTAAACGCAATTAATTTATGTTGGCTTTTTTACGTGGTCAAGTTTTAGCTAAACGATCTGGCTCTGTTATTATTGAAAATGGTGGTTTTGGCTACCAGCTGTTTATTGGTGAGAAATCTTGGGAGGCAACATCTATTGGTCAGCCAGCCGAATTTTATCTTTATCACAGTCTTCGTGAAGATGCTGAAGACCTTTATGGTTTTAGCAGTCTCGATGAGTTAACGCTGTTTGAATTATTGGTTTCTGTTTCCGGTATCGGTCCTAAATCAGCTTTGAGTATTTTATCTTTAGCTGATGCTGGACAAATTAAGCAGGCAATTATCTTGGGCGATGAATCATTACTAACTAAGGTTTCTGGAATTGGTTGTAAAACCGCCCAAAGATTAATTTTGGAATTGCGTAGTAAGGTTACTGGTTTATTGTCAACGACTGATTCAGCTAACGACCAGGCTATAGCTAGTAGTGATGATTTAGAGGCACTAATTGCTTTGGGCTATAATGCCCAGGAGGCTCGCCGAGCTTTAGCCAAAATTGACGCCAGTATTAGTGATCCAGCCAAGCGTCTTAAGCTAGTTTTGCAACAGCTTCGTTAATTATGTGGCAAGAGATTGATCAACAACTAGCTGATGACTTTGTTCATCGGGTCGGCCGCTCAGAATTATTAGAGAGTTCTTTGTGGCTAGAATTGCAACGACAATTTTATTCAGTCGAGCGTCTAGGCTATTATTATCAAGAAAGATTAGTGGCTGTAGCTACTTTTATTAAACATCCGTTATTCGGTGGTTATAGTTATTATTATTCACCGCGCGGGCCCATTTTTGCTAATGACAGTGTTACTCTTAATTTTTGGCCGATTATGCTAGCCGATATCAAACCGTGGTTAGTCAAGCGGCGGGCTTTATTTTGGCGTATCGAACCGATTTATCAGCCAGTCGGTTTAGATTTTCAAAATCTTGGTTTACAGCCTGGTCCAGATATTCAACCCAGTCAAAGCCGTGTTCTAGATATTAATCAGACTGAAGAGGCTATTTTACAACAGATGCACCCTAAAACTCGTTATAATATTCGCTTGGCTATTAAGCGGGGAGTGGTTGTTGAGCAAGTTGACGAGACTGGCTTAGCTGATTTTTGGCGCTTAATGACTATTACTGGTCAGCGTGATAATTTTCATTTACACCACCGCCAATATTATCAAGCAATTATCCAGGCACCTTTCAGCCAATTATTAGTAGCTAAACAGCAAGATCAAATATTAGCTGCTGGTATTTTTGCTTATTGGGGCCAGACGGCTGTTTATTTGCATGGTGCTTCCGATAATCAACAGCGGCAATTGATGGCACCTTATTTAATTCAATGGCAAGCCATTAAAATGGCTCGGCAGCAGGGTTGTCGCAATTATGATTTATTTGGCATTAATCAAGTTAAGTGGCCCGGAGTAACCCGCTTTAAACAGGGGTTCGGCGGAAAAATTATCAATTATCCCGGGACTTTCGATTGGCCAGTCAATCAACATATTTATCGTTTTTATCAACTAATTCGTCGTTTTCGTCGTTGGCTTCGTTAACTTTATATTTGTTTATGAATAAATTATTAGCTCGCTGTAAACGATTAATCTATCATAGTTTTTTTCGCCGCTTGATCCCCGGCTACCATTTTTTCTTAAATTGGTTAGCTGCCTTTTATTATCGTCGACCGAGTCAGGAGTTGATCGTTATTGGTATAACCGGTACCACTGGTAAAACCACTAGCGTTCTATTAATTGCTGAGGTGCTTAGAGCTGCCGGCTATAAAGTCGGCTATACTTCTACGGCTATGTTTAGTGACGGTCAAAAAGATT
>CAYVMB010000032.1:0-5841 GCA_964452435.1 uncultured Gammaproteobacteria bacterium | reverse complement strand
GGATCGCCATTACTATTAAGATTAATCATTAAGACGCTTTCTTGGCCGCTAACTGATCGGCCCAAAGCCTCGGAAACTGATCCTCCAGTACTGACTGTTTGGCCTTGTTCGGCTAGCCAAGCAATTTTGTCAGTATCTAACTCTTCTAAATTATCTAAGTCAATATTCATCGCTGATTCTGACGTGACTATCCCAGTCATCATGGCCGCCTCGATTGCCACTGGATTTTCTTGTCCTAAACGGCCCTGTAAAACTTTTAATGATTTAGTTACTCTTTGATCAAGCCGGAAATTATCATACCAATTATTAAACATATTCTGACCAACATCACCTTTAAAAGTACTGGTAATCGCTGCCAACGAGCTTTCTAAACTTGTTCCATCATTAATCGCCGCTCCAACAGTTTGACTACCGATACCAAACAAACGAATAATCTCGCCAAGTGCTTTTAGCCTGAGAGCAAAACTTTCTTGACCTTTTAATTTGTTTTTTTCAGTCGATCGCTTTAGTTTACCACCTTCATCTAAAGTATATTTTTGAGAAAATCGCCGACCAGCTAAACCATAATAAGTTTCCTTGATGGATGAAGTAAATAGATCCATTAATTGTCGACTACCAGAAATTTTTTCTCCAATTTTATTCCAAGAGTATTCTTTCCTAAATTCGCGATCTTTAACTTCTGAACGCTCAGCAACTGCCATTGTTCCATAGGCTAAACCTCTCCAAACCCCAGCACCGGTTAAAGTAAAAGCCGTATTAAGACCATCTTTGAGCAAAGTTGAAGCTTCAACTTTACCATGAATATAGTCGCTTAAAACCCCTTGAATTGATTCCTCTTGGCGTTTGACTAAAGTATCCTTTTTGTCTAGATTACCAATTAAAATCTGGCCTAATCTAATCTTCATTGTTCGCTTATCAGACTCTGGTAAAACATAGGGCTGTTTTTCGATCTCAGATAATTTATCCCAATTATCGTCAAGCTTCTGACGCTGATCTTTGGGCAAATCATAATAATCAGCCGAGCGAGCATTATCAATTAGCTTATTATAATCAACTGCTAATTTCTTCAGCTCTTGCCGAACACCAACTCTTTCAGCTGCTTGTTCATATTGCTGAGCCAACTTTTTCTTTTCTTCATTATCCTTCTTAATTTCTTCAGCTAAAACTGCCTTAGCCTCTGCGTCTTTTTCTTGATTATAGCTTGCTTGCAAACGATCAATTTCGGCCACCAAATCAATATATCTTTGATTTTGATAAATCTCTTGTCTTGATTCATGATTGGTCGCGGCAACCTCAATCAATTTCTCTAGTGCACCATCAAGTTGCCCACGATCTTGGGCGGTTTCTTTCTTCTGCTCAAAATATTTATAAACATCAGTTCTTTGTCCAATTTTTAAACCAAGCTTACCTAAGCCAGCTCCTATCCAATCAATAATTGACTTAACACCAGTGACTGAAGCGATGGTTTTGTAAAGAAAACCGGCAATAATTTTCCCTTTGGTTTTTTTTGCCGGAATCTCATCAGCTGGCTGAGCAGGCATTTCTTGAATAACCACCTTTTCAACCTCTTCAAGTTTAGTTTTTTCTTTTGGGGTTAATTCTAGACTACCTAATTCTTCAGCTGACTGACTAAATAGCTCCTTAGGTGGTTGTTCTTTTTCTATTACTTCTTTAGCTAGTTTTTCAGTTTGACTGACTGCCTCAGCTGAAGAAGCCTGGCGAACATCGGCCTTGGTTTCCCTATCTAAAATTAAATAAGCATCTTTGAAGGCCTCTAAATCAAAATTATCGCCTTCAGTCTGCCTCATTTCTCTAGCTAATTTGGGAACGTCAACTTTGTTTTCTTTAAGAAGTTTATCTAAAATAGCCAATCGATAGTGATCATGCTTGGAAGCCGGGACACCCAGCTCGGCTTCACGCTTAATAATTGCTTGCTTTTGCTGGCTAATTTTATTAATTAATTTAGCAATATCTTCAACATATTGTGCTGGATCCTGAGACAATTCCATAAAACGCTTAGTTTTGTATTCGCCAGCCAACTCTTTAGGATTATTAGAATAATATCTAATCATTTCAAAAGCATCATAACAGCCCGGCAAATCAAAATTACTTAACTGGTTTGGATCTCTTAACTGACGAACTATCTTAGGAAAATCAACTACTTTATTCTTCAATAGTTCTTCCATAATAACCAATTTATACTGGCTATAAGTGGTTACTGATTCACCTCTTTCTTGCTCGCCCCTTGCTTCGGATTCATCTTGCAAAAATTTATTTCTTAGAGCTTCTTCCTTTTGCTTTTCGCTAATTGCTTGATCAATATCAGTCTCAGTTTTTGCTTGGCTAATAGACCCATAACCCTCTAGCTTGATTGGCTCTGACCCCTTGAGTTGATGCTCGGCTGACTGATTTTTATTCTCTAGATTATTAGTCATATACGGTTATTTTATGGTTTGGCGTAAATCATTTAACTCTTTATCTTTAAACAGTTCTTTGATTTCTGTTAAACTGGATTGATCGATTTTGCTTTCTTGGGTGGCATATTTAATAGCTAGGGCGTCTAATTTATTCTGCAAATCAATTTCTAACATAACCGATTGCTCCGTCACCAATTTTTCCTGCAAAACAGCAGCCAACTCAACCACCGCTTGAGGCTCCATTTTAGTAATAATTTCTAATAACAAATCTTTTGCTGGACGCGAAAGATTTAAACCGTCAATTAAAAAACCCAATTGATGGCCAAATCCAGCCACAATCTGTCGCTCACCTAATTCAGGTTGTTTAGACATAAAAAATAATTAATAATCTAGCTATAGCTTAACCCAAAAGACTTGAGTTTACAAGAGATAATTTAGCTTAACTATATTATACACCTTAGGTTAAAAACAACACAAAAACCGAATCCCCAAGGAATCGGTTTCTTATTATTCAAACCCCTATTTTATTAAAACTCTATGGCGGAAGGACGGGGATTCGAACCCCGGAGACCTTTGACAGCCTACTCGCTTTCCAAGCGAGCGCACTCGACCACTATGCGATCCTTCCTCAAAGCGCTAACGCGCTTATTATTTATCCACTTGACCAGCGGCTTGTTGAACAAGCTTTAATAGACCGGGCTTAGTCTGACCATCGCTACTGACAAAATCAGCTAATGGATAAACACCGCTCACTAAAGTCTTATTTAAGAAACTGCTAGGCACACCGATAGCTCCCAGAGCCTCGGCCTCGGCTGATTGCTTGTCAATTGTAGCCTGGACTTCTGGTTTAGTCAAACACTTTTCAAAATCAGCCAAATTTAAACCTACGTTCTGCGCCATAAACGACCAATCGTCTAAGGGTTTTTCTTGGCTAGCCATGGTTGCTAAATTGTCAGCGAACTCCCAAAATTTATCCTGCTGTCCAGCACATTCAACTGCCGTAGCGGCCTCTCTGGCCAGTTGGTTATCAGCTAAGGGGTGCTGTCGCCAAGCAATAACCACCGCCTCGCCAACTTGTTTTTTTAGTTCATGAATAATTGGTAAAAAGCCAGCTGCTAAAGGGTCGGTTAAATCGCTATAAACAATTAATTGAGCTGGGGCCTCAACTTGACCTAATAAATGATCATCATTTTTAATTGGTGGAACTTCTTGAAGATCAACCGCCACATTCTGCCAAGCCGCCTGATTGGATTCCTGTAGATCTTGAGCGATACTGGCCTGTTCATCATTCTTCAAAGTAACTGGCTGCTGATCGTCCATAGTCTGATAAATCTTGAGGGCGACAAAAGTACAAAAAATAACCGCTAAAACAATTAGCAAAAAACTGTTGGTAAATTTACGCTGCTTAATTTTTGATGACTCAAGCATATTTTTATAATTATTTCTCCCAAGCTAGCAGTCGCCTTGGACAAACCAAGGCTGATTGAATAGCCTGAGTTAAGGTTAATAAATCATAATCATGACCAGTAGGACCAATTAATTGGCTGCCGATTGGCAAACCGTCGCTACTCCAGCCAGTCGGCCAAGAAATAGCTGGCAAGCCAGCTAAAGAAGCCGGGGTTAATAAAACGTCCTCCAAATAAAGACTAAGTGGATTATCTACTTTCTGACCAATTTTAAAAGCTGGATGCGGCACAGTCGGCGCCAGTAAAAAATCTATTTTTTGGAAAGCTTGAGTAAAATCATGTCTAATCCAGCGACGAACTTGTTGGGCCTGGTTATAATAAGAATGTCCTTGACCAGCACTTAAAACATAGGTTCCTAACATAATTCGCCGTTTCGGCTCTGAACCAAAACCACCGCGATTGGCTAAATAAGTCTCGGCCAAACTTTCAGCTGCTTGTTTGTAGCCATAACGCAAACCATCAAAACGAGCCAAGTTGGAACTGAGCTCCGCTGAAGTTATGACATAATAAACTGCTACTCCATATTTGGTTGAAGGCAAGCTGATTGGCACAATTTGAGCACCCTGTTCCTGAAAAAAATCTTTAACTTTAATTAAGCTATCAAGCACCTCCTGGTCCAAGCCAGCCGCCAAATACTCTTCGGGCCAACCGATTCTCAAGGCTGACCAATTGATTGGTAAATGAAGGCCACTAAAATTTAATGATGTTTTTGCTGTAGCATCAAAGCCATCCTCTCCAGCAATAACTCGCAGAACCTCGGCCGCATCATCAGCTGTTTTAGCTAATATACCAATAACATCAGTTGAGCTGGTCATAGCTATCAAGCCGTGGCGAGAAACCGCCCCATAACTTGGCTTATAGCCAACCACTCCGCACAAACTAGCCGGATGGCGAACTGACCCACCAGTATCGCTACCCAAGGCAAAAAGACAAAAATCAGCGGCAACCGCTGCAGCCGAACCGCCCGATGAACCTCCGGGCACTCTATCTAAATTATAAGGATTCTTGGTGGTACCAAAAGCACTATTTTCAGTAGAGGCACCGTGAGCAAATTCATCTAAATTGGTTTTGCCTAAAAGAACCGCTCCAGCCTGATTTAATTTAGCAATAACTGTGGCATCATAAGGCGCGACATAATCAACCAACATCTTAGAGGCTGCTGTAGTCTTAACTCCTTTAGTTAAAATATTGTCCTTGGATAAATATGGTATACCCAATACCCCCGTAGTGTCTCCCGCCGCAATTCTCTGATCAGCTTGATCAGCCTGTTGCAGGGCTCCGGCTCGATCAATTAACAAACAAGAATGTACCTGGTTATCATATTCTTCCAAACGGCTCAAATAATATTCCGTTAATTGACGGCTGGTAATTTTTTTTTGATCTAGCAATTGTCTGGCTGCTACTAATGTCAAATTATTTAATTCCATATCAATCATTTAATCCGCGGCATAATTATCTCTTGACCAGGCTGGATATTAACCATGGCCAAGCTGTCAATCAGCTCTGATTCCGGCCAAACAATAACTTCATCAACCGACAAATCAACAATTGCTTTCATAAATTGATGCTCGCCAAACTTGTTAGCTAATTGTTGCTTATCAATAAAATTACTGGCCTCATCCAAACTATCTAGGTGCCCCAAAACATCAGTTAACTGACGGCCATAAATCTCAGCTTCGCCTTTAGCTAAGCTTAATTTTGCTAAAACTGCTAAATGCTCAATGGCTTTAATATCTAATTTCATATTAATTGTCAGCTTTATTATCTAACAGGATGACCAGTTCGTCTTCATTAATTATTTTAACACCCAACTGCTTAGCCTTAGCTAATTTACTACCAGGATCACTGCCAGCTACTAAATAATCGGTTTGGCGGCTTACCTGGCTAGCGACTTTACCACCAGCTTGCTTTATTGTAGCCTCGGCCTGACTGCGTGTCAAACCAATTAAACTGCCAGT
>CAYVMB010000031.1:0-5955 GCA_964452435.1 uncultured Gammaproteobacteria bacterium | reverse complement strand
CCAAAACTCGGTTAAATATATAAATAATATAAGATAAACTGGATTTATCCTAGCATGATAGCTAGAAAAAGGCAAGCCGTCTAACGGCTAATAATCTTGTCAATCAGTCCGTAATTTTTAGCTTCAGTCGGTGTTAAATAATGATCTCGCTCGGTGTCTCGTTCAATAATTTTAATGTCTTGTTTGGTGTGTTGGGCTAAAATTTTATTGAGCCGCTCTTTGATTTGTAAAATATGTTCCGAACGTATTTTAATATCGGTAGCTTGACCTTCAAAACCACCCATTACTTGGTGAATCATAATTTCACTATTGGGCAAAGAAAAGCGCTTGCCTGGTGCCCCAGCGGCTAGTAAGACTGCGCCCATAGAGGCAGCCATGCCGACGCAAATTGTGCTAACATCAGATTTAATAAATTGCATGGTATCGTAAATAGCCAGACCAGCGGTAACTGAACCACCAGGGGTATTAATATAAAATTTAATATCCTTGGTGCTGTTTTCTGCGTCCAAAAACAATAATTGGGCAATAATTAAATTGGCGACATGGTCATCAACTGGTTCGCCTAAGAAAATGATGCGGTCTTTTAATAAGCGAGAATAGATGTCATAGGCTCGCTCTACTTGGCCAGTGGTTTCAATAACGGTTGGGATTAAAGGCATATAATTTGTCTAAGTTTATTTAATGGTTTAATTAGTTGGCTTATTATAACAAATCAGGGTGGAAAGTCTAGATTGCTTATGATTTATGTAGTTCCTTGCGGCTTTTACCGTGAAAGTTTTGATAAACTTGGCGTAATTGCTGATCGGTCACATGGGTATAGACTTGAGTAGTAGTAATTGAGGCGTGGCCTAATAATTGTTGGACGCTGCGGATATCAGCGCCACCGATTAATAAATCAGTAGCAAAGCTATGGCGTAGAGTATGCGGTGTGACCTTTTTAGTAATACCAGCCGCTAGAGCGTATTTTTCAACTAACCGTTCAATTGATCGTGGTGTTAGGCCATAGATTGGGTTGGTTTCTTTATTGATTTTGCCATGGCTGACAAACAGGAATGGTTCAGTATCTTGGCGAGCTTCTAGGTAGGTTTTAATAGCTGCTTTGGCGTCGTCAGACAAAAAAACTAGTCTTAGCTTACTGCCTTTACCGCGAACGGTAAATTCCACTTTTTTTAGGTTAATATCGTTGATTCTGAGTCGAGCTAGCTCGCTAACCCGCAGACCAGTAGAAAAAAGTAGTTCTAAAATAGCCCGATCTCGTAAACGGACCAATTTGCTGGAATTTTTGATGGAAAGCGGGGCTTGTAAAAAAGCGGCTAGATCATAGCCTTCCAAAAAACTAACCTGACGCGGCTCTTGTTTGGACAATTCAACTTTATTGGAGTCGAGACTGTCGATATTATTTTTACTAAAATATTTGAGCAATTGTCTTAGAGCTATTAGGTGGTAGTTTTGGGTATTCTTTTTTAAATTATCATGCTCGCGGTTGGCTAGCCGATTTAAATGAAGACGGTAACGATGGACCAATTCTTGAGTTATTTGACTGGCTTTGTTGACACCATTAGTGGTCGCAAAGGCTGCAAAACGTTGTAAATAAAAACGGTAGCCTATAAGAGTGTTGTTAGACAGGCCACGCTCTACTTCTAAATATTCTAAAAAGTGGTTAATATCATCTTTAATCATTAATAATATTATACGACATCTTGATTTTATTTTCCAACAGTGTTATAACAGAAGAGCTTTATTTAGCCAATAATTATTATTTTACCCCCTCTTGGATACAGCTTGGACTGTTTCTCGGTTGGGGACAAAGACTATGTTAGACAAACAATTCAAACAAGAAATCATTGAGAAGTTTCGCCAACACGAAGGTGATACCGGTTCAACTCAGGTTCAGATTGCTATCTTAACTGAGGAAATTAAGCAATTAACTGAACATTTACAGAAGCATCGCCATGATTTTTCTTCTCGTCGTGGCTTATTGCGTAAGGTTGGTGAACGCCGTCGTTTACTGAAATATTTGCAGAAAGAAGATGAAAAATCATTTATTGATTTGGCTACCAAGTTGAATTTAAAGATTGCCAAAAAAATGGCCGCCGAAGAAGAAGAGCGTAAGCGCCTGGAGGATGAATTAATGGCCAAAAATGAGGGTGATGTCTCAGAAGAAGAATTTGCCGATGAATTAGTTGAAGAAGTTTAAAATATTTTCATGGTTAAACATCCGGAGCAGCGAGTTGGTGTTTTGGTGGATGTAGCCAATCTTTACCACTCCGCCCGTAATCTTTATAGTAAAAAAGTTAATTTTCGTAAGGTTTTAGCTACCGTGGTAGCTGACCGTAAATTAATTAGAGCTTCGGCCTATGTTGTTCGTAGCGACAACAATGAAGATGAGATGGGCTTTTTTGAAGCTCTTAGTCAGCAAGGCTTTGAGGTTGTCATGAAAGATTTACAGATCTTTGCTGGTGGTGCCAAGAAAGGTGACTGGGATGTTGGCATTAGTATTGATGCTATTAAATTATCACACAAGCTGGATGTTATTGTTCTAGCTAGCGGTGATGGTGACTATATTCCATTGGTTAATTATATCCAGAGTACTACCGGTTGCTTGGTTGAAGTAGCTGGTTTTCGTCAGACTACCTCAACTAAATTAATAGAAATTGCTGACGATTTTATTAATCTTAGTGATCGTCAGTTTTTAATTGGTCGTTAAGTTAGTTAATTAATATAATAATTGGCTGGTTTGGCCAATAAACAGTGAGCACTATGAATAATCATAGTCCTTTAGTTTGTTGGGCAGAACAGCCCTCAATTCTATGCAGAAGCAAGAAATTGTGGTTAGTTGTGATTGGCAAGGCCGTCCGCTAACTATTAAAACTGGTCGCTTGGCCCATCAGGCCGATGCGGCAGTAACTATTCAGTATGGCGAAACAGTAGTCATGGCTACTGTTGTTGAAGCCAAAGAAGCTCGTGAAGACGGTGATTTTTTCCCGTTGATGGTTGATTTTGAAGAGCGTCTCTATGCGGCTGGTATTATCAAGGGCTCTCGTTGGGTTAAACGTGAAGGTCGACCAACCGACGAAGCTATCTTAAGCGGTCGGATGATCGATCGATCGATTCGTCCGCTATTTGACGAATCTTCTCGACGTGATGTCCAGGTAATTCTAACCGTTTTGTCAGTTGACCAGACTAATGATTATGATATTGTCGCTTTGGTGGCCGCCTCAGCCGCTTTGCGGATTTCTGGAGTCAATTGGCGCGGACCGATTGGTGGTATTCGAGTTGGTCGGATTGACGGTCAATTGATTTACAATCCAACCTATGAACAGCGCGAGACTAGTGATTTGGATTTAATTGTGGCTGGCACAGCTGAAAAAGTTATTATGATTGAAGCTGGTGCCCAAGAAATTCCTGAGGCCGAAATGCTTAACGCCATTTTAGCTGGTCAAGAAGCTTTGCGTGGCTCTATTGATTTGATCGAACAGCTTTATCAGGCCGTTGGTCCAATTGAAGCCAAAAAAAGCAAAACCATTCGTTTATCGGCTGAAGAATTACAAGCTCAAGAGCGTAAACAACAAGCCCAGAAAATTGCTGAGCAATGGTTAAGCGAGCATGTTGAACCGATTTTATTTGATAAAGTTTATTATACCAAGGGCCAGCGTAAATTGGCCGTCGAGGCTATCAAGGATGGGTTAGATGAATATTTATTTAGCCAGAGCTTTGATAAGAGTTTGCGTCATTGGGTTATTGGCCAAACCGTAGAAACCGCTGTTGAGGCGGCGGTTACTAATAATATTTTACAATCAGGCCGTCGGGTTGATGGTCGGGCCCTGGATGAAATTCGTCAATTATCAGCTGATGTTAGTATTTTGCCTCGCAATCATGGTGTTGGTCTATTTTCTCGCGGTGAGACTCAGGTTATGTCTATTGTTACCCTGGGAGCCCCTAGCGATGAACAATCTTTAGAGGGGCTAGAAGGTGTCTCCACCAAGAGCTATATGCATCATTATAATTTTGCTCCCTATTGCACTGGCGAAGCCAAGCCTATTAGGACTGCTGGTCGTCGCGAAGTCGGTCATGGTGCCTTAGCCGAGAAGGCCTTGGTGCCAGTTTTGCCTAGCAAAGCTGATTTTCCTTATACTATTAGAGTGGTTAGCGAAACGCTTAGTTCTAATGGTTCTTCCTCAATGGGTTCAACTTGTGCCTCTTCTTTGTCATTAATGGACGCTGGTGTGCCGATTAAGCGACCAGTGGCTGGTATTGCCATGGGCTTAGCCTCCAATCCAGATATGAGTCAATGGAAAGTTTTGACCGATATCCAAGACTTGGAAGATGGTCAGGGAGGTATGGATTTTAAAATTACTGGAACTACTGAGGGTATTACTGCTATCCAATTAGATACGAAAACTGATGGTCTTAATAAAGATATTATTGAGACAACTATTAATCAAAGCCGCCAGGCTAGACTACAGATTTTAGAGGTTATGAATAAGGCAATTGCTGAGCCGCGAGCCGAATTGTCGCCTTATGCCCCTAAAATTGTCAGCTTTTTTATTGATGCCGACAAGATTCGCGAGGTTATTGGTGCTGGCGGTAAGATCATTAATGAGATTATCGCTGCCTGTGAGGTGACGATTGATATTGAACAGACTGGCCAAGTCATGGTTTGTGGCACTAACCAAGAGAAATTAAATCAGGCTGTTAAATGGGTACAAGATATTGCTCGTAAATTGGAGGTTGGCGAGGAGTTTACTGGTGAAGTCGTTCGCTTGTTAGATTTTGGGGCTTTTGTAGAATTATTACCTAATCGTGATGGCATGGTCCATGCCAGCGAGTTGGCACCATTTTATGTTGGTAAGCCATCAGATATGTTGCAAGAAGGTGATACAGTAACTGTTAAAATTAAAGCTATCGATGAACAAGGACGAGTTAATTTAACTATGAAAGATTTACCAGCTAATCAAGAGATTTGGGAGCGCTATAAAGCTAAAGGTTTGCCAACTGAGCGACCAGCTGGTTTTTCCGGACCACGATCATCAGGTCAACGATCTGGGGATAATTCAGGTCGCCCGCGTTTTAGATAATGGTTAGAATCTTTGTTTTGTTGTGTTAATATTTAGACAAGCCCCTAATTGGGAGCTTGTCTTTTTTATGGTTATAAAAAATGTTATGATAATCTTGGTCAAACTATTTTTCTAACTAGCCCCCAACGCTTAGTTTTTAACTAGCCGTTATGTCTATTTGCCAGATTCCGGCTAAATTACCGGATGCGGCTAGCTGGCTAAAGTTTGACTTAGCTAAATTTAGCAATAGTGAGCTGCTAGCCTTTATTATTAGTCAGGGCCAAGATATTCGATCATATATTCCTTTGGCTCAGTCAATCTTAAAAAGAGTTCCTGCTCCTTGTTTAGTCAGGGCTAATTTTGAAGAGTTAGTTGGTGCTGGCCTGAGTAGTCAGCAAGCCAATTTTGTTTTAGCTGGAATTAACCTGACTCGGCGTTTTTGCCGGCAAAGACTACAGAATATTTATTATAGTCAAGAGGTTATTTACCAAGAGTTTAAATATTTACGATCCTGTACTCAAGAAAGGTTGGCTATCGGCTATTTGGATCGGCGTTGTCATGAACTCAGGCGTAAGAATTTTTTATTTGAACAATTAAGACAACCCTATTTTCATCCACGTCAAATTTTTGATCCGATTTTACAATTACCGGCTCAACAATTAATTATTGCCAGTAATCATCTTTCCGGTAGTGCTGAGCCCAATGAACTAGACCTGATATTGTTTAATAAGATGTCAGCCATGTGCGGAGCTTTTGGACTAGAGTTGTTGGACAATGTTATTTTTAGCCGTCGTGGTTTTTATAGTTTTCGTCAGGCCGGTTTGCTTAAGCCATCAGCTAGTTGATGATAAGGAGGGGGTTAAAGCCGCTAGCCGACGGGCTGGCGGTTTTAATTTTG
>CAYVMB010000030.1:0-6140 GCA_964452435.1 uncultured Gammaproteobacteria bacterium | reverse complement strand
GAAATCGGCAATAAGGCTAAGGGGGTATTAATTAATAATAAGATCGGTCAATTAAATGAAATCTTGCATAATAATGATTTAGTAGAAATAATTATTGACAAAAAACAAGCCGGGCCAGATTTAGCTTGGCTAAAATTTGTTAAAACTAGCAAAGCTAAAAGTGCTATCCGCCAATACGCCCATCAATCCGCCTTAATAAGACTAGCTAAACTACAAGACTTACGTGATTGGTGGCACCAACGGGAACAAAAAAGAAAACCAAAAAATAAGTAAATTAAAAACCGCGGCCAAAACCGCGGTTTTTAATTGGTAGCTGGTAAAACGCCTTACCATTGGCGAAACTCTTCCTTTAATTTGCCAATTCGTCTTAAATAATTGCGCTTTTCCCGCAATTCTTTGCGAACTAAAGCACTTAAACGAACCTGCCGCTTATTGGGATCGTCTTTGTGGTAACGACTTTTGCGTACCAACATCAATTTACCATCAAGCTGCAAACGCTTATTAAAGCGGCGCAAAAAACTTTCAAAACTCTCGCCCTTTTTGCGTTTAAATTCAACCATACTACACCTGCCTTTCTAGCTTTATAAAATAAATAAAAGATTAATTCTTACTCAGTCGCTTGGCCATTATGGCCTTGACCTTCTTGAAATCCAAAACTTCCTGAGAGCTGGACTCCATATCTCGCAACAAAATGGTACCATCTAATAATTCTTTTTGACCAATAATCAAGGTGTATTTAGCACCAACTTGACTAGCTAGAGCTAATTGAGCCTTTAGACTATCTTTGGTAAAAGATTGACGAATGGTAATGCCGATTTGGCGCAATTCTTCAAATAACAGCAGCGACTTCAGGCGAGCCCCATCGCCCAATTGGGCCAAAAAAACATCGGGCTTAACCTGGCTGGTCGCTACCTTAACATGATTTTCATCAAGTTGCAAGATAAGCCGCTCCACACCCAGAGCAAAACCGCAAGCTGGAGTCGGTCGACCACCAAGATATTCTACTAGCTGATCATAACGGCCGCCACCGCCCAAAGATAATGGACGTTCAGCTGTCTGACTAGGCACCACTAATTCAAAAACTGTTCTAGTGTAATAATCCAAGCCGCGGACCAATTGCGAATTAAGGTTATAGGGCACACTTAGGCCATCTAAGAACTCTAAAATCTTAACAAAATGCTGTTTGCAAGGATCACATAAATAATCAACCATTTGTGGTGCTTCACGAGCCACATTAATACAAGCTGGCTCTTTGCAGTCTAAAACCCGCAATGGATTCTTTAAAAGACGCTTGCGACAATCGGGACAAAGCTGTTCGCGATGTTTCCGTTCTTTGTAGTAAGCCAATAATTTATTAATATAACCTGGCCGACAATCGGGACAGCCCAGACTATTAATATCCACCTGGGCTTCAATACCTAAATCTTTAACAATTTGATGGGCTAAAAAGATAATTTGTACATCAGCCAAGGGGGTGACTTCACCAAAAATATCAAAATTAATCTGATAATGCTGACGATAACGCCCTAGCTGAGGCTTATCATGACGAAAAAGCGGACCATACCACAAAGTCTTAACCGGCTGTGGTAAATTCAGCCAGCCGTGCTCGATATACGATCGAACAATCCCCGGGGTTGCTTCGGGCCGTAAAGCAATACGATCGCCGCTTTTATCTATAAAACTATACATTTCTTTGGTAACAATATCGCTGGTTCGACCGCTAGAACGTTCGTAAAGACCCAGATTTTCCAAAACCGGTGTATCTACTCGCTCAAAGCCATGAAAATCAGCTAAGCGAAAAGCGCTACGTAGAACAAAATCCCAGGTTGAATAATCACCAGGCATAATATCTTTCATACCCTTAAGACGACGAAAGGGATTGACTACTGTTTCGCGCTTAACTGTACGAGTGGCCGCAGCCTTATTTTTTTCAGTCATAAAAGAATCATTAACAATCTTAGAAGACAAAATACTTAATTAAGCTGATAACTGGGAGCCTTGAAAAGCTCAGCTCTAGACAATGGCAAACCGCGCAACATAACTCGACCAACTACATAACGCCGATGGAGCGGACCAAAAAAACGAGAATCACGAGAATGCGCTCGGTTATCACCTAAAACAAAAAATTCATCAGGGCCAAGGGTTAATTCACTGCTATCAAAAGCAAAAGTTTGATCAGTGCTGGGCAAATATGATTCTTTAATTTTAGTCCATTCACTCGTGGACTTATCTAATAGATAAAGATCACCTTTATCCATTTTTAAAGTCTCACCCGGCAAACCAATAATCCGCTTAATAAAATATTCTCGTGGATCTTGCGGATAACGAAAAACGATCACCTCGCCGCGTTGCGGCTGCTGGAAACGATAACTAATTTCATCAATCAAGAGATATTCTTTATCATAAAAATTAGGCTCCATCGAGGCCCCTTTAACATAAAAAGGACAAACAATAAATAAACGAATCGGCAAGACAATAGCCAGTGCCAACAAGCCAATCTTGGCCACCTCTAATAAAGAGAGGGCCCATAAGCGTAGGCGGGCTTTGAAATCGTAAGTAAATATCATTAATTTTGTTTAATATTATTTAAAACAAGAATCGGCTTCCTCTAAGAAGCTTGGCCTTAATATAGCACTGGGAAAGGCCATTGGTCAAGTAATTATAAGTGGGTACCATAAAACAAGTGTCACAGGCTTCAGCGAATTGTTAAGGAAACATATGAGTGAATCAAACCTTGACAAAAATACAAATTAATCTTAATATAAACATAAAGGACATTAACAAATCATTGGGAGGAACACAATGAAAATATTGACTTTAACAATAATGATGGTTGGTTTTTCAGTTTTGTTTGGACAAGGCTGGAATATGGTTGGTCAAAATATTAGTGAAAATGAGACACTCCATATTAAGACCGTGCTCGACAGTAATAACGTGCCTTATGTCGCCTATTACGGTAACGATGGCATATCTTTAATAATAAAGAAATTTATAGACGGAGAATGGACACTAGTTGGTGTTGATCAAACACTAGCCATCAATCAGCGCCTTAATCCTAATCTGGTTATAAGTGGCACTATTCCATATATAGCCTATTACAACCGAATCAGCCAGTGTTACCAGATTAGAAAAATTGTAAACGGAGAATGGGAGATGGTCGGTAGTCCAACAGATTTGCCATACTTATCTTCTTACTTAGATATCTCTAATGATGGTATACCTTATGTAGTTTACAGAGATCAGGCAAATCAACTTAATGTCAAAAAATTCATAAGCGGGGCCTGGCAAACGGTTGGCAATGCTAACTTCGAGACCAGTTATGGCTCTAAAATAATTTTGGTCATATCCGACAATATACCCTATGTCGGCTATATAAGAGATGCAAGCTCCAGAATTTCTGTAGCAAAACTGATCAACGGAGTTTGGGAAACAATCGGGACACCAAATTTTTCCTCAGGACTTGTTGATCGTGGCAGTTTCTCCCTGAGCGTCAGTGAAAACGGCACCCCTTATGTAGCTTATTTCGATCAAAATTACAATGCACTAACAGTTATGGGCCACATAAACGGATTATGGTCAATTATTGGCTCTCCTGGTTTTTCAGTGAGCTCGGCCGTATATATATCTATGGATATTGCAAACGATGAAACGATTTATGTTGCCTATCGTGACAACTATAACAATGACAAAATATCTGTCATGTCTTTTGCAGGTCAAGATTGGCAGTTTGTTGGAAGCCCAGGTTTTTCTAGCGGCCAAGCAGCTTTGATAAGTATGTTAGTAGATAGCGCCAACATACCCTACGTTGGCTATCACAACAGTGGTACTAATATTGGTCCTGTGGTACAAAGATTCACAGGAATCTTGTTTGAGGGAAACCCTAGAAACGGCTATCTCCCTTTAACTGTCAATTTCACCGGTCAAGCGTCAGAAGAATTTGTTAATTGGAACTGGGATTTTGGTGATGGAAATACTTCTACCCTTCAAAACCCCCAACACACCTATCTTCAGGCTGGTTCATATTCAATTACCCTGACGGCTACAAATCAGGCTGGGATAATGGACTCCCTAACCAAAGTCCATTACATTACAGCAGTGGAGGTTACGCCGATGCCACCAACCGATTTCAGCATAGCCATCAATGGAAGGCATGTCGTACTAAGTTGGAGTCAGGTTCTAACCAATGTTGTAGGATCTCCAATCAATGTGGAGGGTTATGTTGTATATCATAGCCCAAATCCCAATGATAATTTTTATTATTTGGGGTTTACTGAAAGTACAACTTTCACCCATTCCCGAGTGACTCAATTTGAGCAAAAACACTTCTACAAGGTTACCACCTTTGTTGGTAACCCTAGTAGACTGGCTGGCCTAGTTGCCAGAAATCCCCAAATCAAACTTGGTCAGCTAGATCAATTGCTAGCTGACCAAAAATAATAAGCAAACGCTGGAGCAATCCAGCGTTTTTTAATACCCATTTTTAAAAATCTCATAATTATAGCAAACATTTTATTGTTAAAAAATATCGCCGATCACGAGTTGCCAAAACAGATAAAATCTTTTATACTACAAGTGGTTTTGCCTCAGCTAAAACCATTTTTTGTTATAACTCCTACTATGCCCAATCAAAATAATCATGATAACGATATTTTAGCCGAAATGTTTGACGATCAAACCGAGCAACCCGACGAGTTTAGACCACTAGAACCATTAAGTCGACCGGATGAACCCATTAGAATAACTGTTGAAGAACCCAAAAATAGAACTAGGCCAATTAATAACTGGCCTACCCAACACCAGCCAGTTGGCCTACAATCATCAGCTATTGAAAGACCACGACCACGCAAAAAACATTTTAGTTGCCTCTTTTTAATAATTGGCCTAATACTTTTAGCTTATTTCGGCTGGCGTATTTGGCCAACCACCCAAAGTGGTGGAGCGGCCAATAGCCAAGGATTTTCTTTTTGGAAAAGCTTATCACTCTTAACCAAATTTAAACTAGGCGTTAGCCAAAGAACTATTCTTAGAGGCGAAGATCAAGATCGCATCAATTTTGTCCTACTAGGAATTGGTGGAAAAAATCACGACGGCGGCAACTTGGCTGATACCATTATCGTAGCCAGCTTCCAACCATCAACTCATAAAGTAGTAGTGATGGCTATACCTCGCGACTTAACTGTACCAATGACTGGCTATGGTTGGCGAAAAATTAATAGCGCCAATTCTCTAGCCGAGGCTAAGGATCCAGGCAGCGGTGGCCAAGCGACCGCTGATCTAGTCGGCGAAATTCTAGAGATGCCGATTCATTATTATTTACGGGTTGATTTTGCTGGTTTTGTTAAAATTATTGATGATCTGGGCGGCATTGAAGTGGAAGTAGAAAATACTCTAGATGATTACCGCTATCCCATCATGGGCCGAGAAGATAATCCTGATTATTATAGTCGCTTTGAACACCTCCATATTGAAGCTGGCCAACAAACTATGGATGGCGAATTGGCTCTAAAATACGCTCGATCTCGCCATGGAGTCGGCGTTGAGGGTTCAGATTTTGCTCGCTCTAAAAGACAACAAAAAATTCTAGAAGCAGTTAAAGATAAATTGTTTAGCACCAATACACTATTTAAACCAAAACTAATTATGAATGTCGTTGGCGATGCCGAAGAGCATGTGACCACCAATTTACAACCAGAAGAATTAGTCAGTGTTTGGCAACTGGCTAAAGATGTCAACCAGAGTCACATTACCAGTGTAACTATAGACAATGGTCCAAATGGTCTGTTACGCGATGTTATTGGCACTGATGGCGCCTATATTCTAACGCCGCTAACTGGTGATTTTAGTCAAATTATTGCTAAATTTAATGCTGCTCTAGCTACTCCAGCGACAACAGAGTTAACTGACGAATCAAACAAAGGTAGTACTACTATCAAAACAACAGCCACGGTGGCCACTATCAGCCCAGAAAACTTACCTGATAAAGCTGAGGCTCAACTAGATATCCGCAACAGCACTACCATTAATGGCTTGGCTGGTCGGACTAAAACTAGACTTCAACAATATGGTTTTACCGTAACCAATACTAGTAATACTCAACAAAAAAACTTGGCCCAGACAACTATTTACGATTTAACTTATGG
>CAYVMB010000029.1:0-6147 GCA_964452435.1 uncultured Gammaproteobacteria bacterium | reverse complement strand
ACTGGATCAAAATAATTATGGACAAACAGTCGCAAATAGTTAATAGTCACAATGACCGGCAAAAGATTTCTGAAGTAAGCTGCGCTCGTCGTTGGTTGGCAGTTTATAATCAAATTAATCAGACCGGTTATTGTTGTTTAAGGGCTAATTATTTTCAAAGCGAGGTAGATGTTTACGCTTATCGAATCGATGAATCTGGCCAGCCTTTGCGTTTGCAGGTTACTAGAGCCAGATTTGATTCTTTAGCAACAGCGATTAGGCGTAAAAGGGGTTTATATTCACCAAAACAGAAAGCTGACTTGTTTTTATTATTAGATTTCTTTGGTGCTTTACAGCCCAATAAGCTGGCGATTTGGCAAAAAGAACATCTCAAGCTTTTAGCAGAAAGCGGATTTTTAGAAATTTGGCTAGTTACTCAAAAAAAGAAGGCGGTTAGCCTGTGGCCAGGACTAACTTAGAAGCGGAAATTATTGATAATTAGAATAAATTTATAGCCAAAAACCTTGGCGGCTTTTTGGCAAGCGGTCATGCGTTCAATAAAGATTTGAAAATAGTCCATTGGGTCAACCCAGGCAGTATCAATAGTCAGTTTGAGGGTAATTTCTTTGGCTCTTTGATTAATAGATAAATCATTATCATTAACGGCGTAATTAACCCGATCATGAATGTCTTCTTTGATTTTGCGTAGACTTTTTTGCTTAACTCGGCTGCGATGAACATCAGATTTGTCAGCAATAACTAAAACCGCGGCAATGGTATTATTGGTTTCTAGATCATTACGGTCATGATTGACAATAGCCTGTAGGACTTTGGCTAGTTCGGCGGTTTGTTCAATTTGTGGTAAAAGTACCTGAGATAATAATAGAGCAGACCAATATTGGTGCATTTCACGGCCCATAAAATTACCTAAATCGTGACAATAACCAGCAACCGCAGCCAGCTCTTGCTCTTTTGGTGTTAATCCCAGCTCGCGAGCTAGTTTTTTGGCTCGATCCGCTACGATAGTTAGATGGCGTAGACCATGATCAGTAAAGCCTAGCTCGCTGATGTATTTTTCAGTGGCTCGAATAAAGCCAGTAATTTGTTGGTTATTTTTGACTAGTTGATAATTTAATTCCATAAATTTAGTCTAAGAAAAACTTCATTAATAACATAATTGCTAGACCGATAGATAGGCCAATTAATTGGCGACTAGACTTTGACCAAGTTGTTTCTTTTTGCATTTCAGGCAGTAAATCAGCAGTGGCAATATAAATAAAACTACCCGCGGTAAAAGCCAATAGATTGGTTGGTTGCCAGTCTCGTTGAAAAAGTATGGCCAGTAATGCCCCTAAAAAAGCGGACAAAGATGATAAAAAATTAAGCCTGATAGCCCTAATTCGGGAATAGCCGGCATGTAGTAAAATACCGAAGTCGCTGATTTCTTGAGGAATTTCGTGGATAAAAATAGCCAGGGCAGTGGTTAGGCCCAGTAGTGGATTAACTAAAAAAGCATTAGCTAAAATTAGACCGTCTAAAAAATTGTGGAGGAAATCACCAACGATATTCATGGTTCCTAGCGGATGGGGATGTTGGCTAGAAGTGGGAATATGGCAGTGACGCCAGTGAATTATTTTTTCCAGAACAAAAAAACTTAAAAGTCCGCTAGTTAAATAAATCCAAGGAGTTAAGCCGGACTGATCTTTAACGGCTTCAGGCAATAAGTGAAAGAAGCTATCACCGATTAATGATCCAGCAGCAATACTGATCAACCAAAAATTTATTTTGTTCATCTTTTCGATTGACCAGCGCAGACTAACAACTCCGACTAGCGAAGCGGCTGAAATTACAGCTAGAGATAGAAACAGGTAAAAATAAAGCATAAATTAAAAAGTTTTCAACTCTTATTATTATAGAGAAAAAAGGAGCAGCTAACAAGGAAAAATTTATAATATTTTTTTATTTTTTAATATTAGCCATTTTTTATTGGGTTTACAAAATATTACTAAAGTCTTATTTTATAGACAGCACATTCCAAAAAATAAAAAAGAATACATAAATTAAGGAGGAATGCTTTGAGCAATGGTAACAAGTCCACTGTACATCATTTAATCCCGCGTAGTCGGGGCGGTGACTCGTCCAAAGCTAACCTAAAAAAGTTGCCATGGCGGATTCACGATGCCTGGCATATCCTGTTTTTTAATCTGCTACCAGAAGAAATCTGCGCCCAAATTTTAATTGTTTCCGATTGCTTGTTTGATACTGCCAACAAGCGTTTAGCTTGGAGTGTGGTTTTTCATCAACAGTGGCAAGATGTCCAATCTGGATTAGTGCAGGAAGACATTGTAGATCAGGTAATCAGCGGCTGGCTACCCAGCAATTATACTATTTCTTGGGAGAAAATAAATCACATAATCTGGCAAGATTGCTGTGGTAATTGTTCCAGGATTAGTTGTTGTTTAGCCAGGTTAAATCAACAACAATGGCCATTTGAAAAAGAGCAGGCCTTCTATTATTGTGATTTGCCAATTAAGAAGGCCTTAGTGGCTCGTTTTATTTAAAATCTCCCCGGGTGTAAACCTGGGGTTTTTCTTTTTATTGATTGCTTTGCTGAATAAATATCTGATATAATAAAAGAAATTGATTATTTGCAGAATAAATTTTTATGAAGAAACGTAAGAAAATCTGGTTGATTATTTTAATAGCCATTGTCGTTATAATTATTGGTTTGGTTATTTGGCAGGGTAAAAAGAAAAATCAACCTCAGTATACTACGGTTCAGGCCGAAGTTGGTTTATTAAAACAAACTGTTAGCTTGACTGGTACGGTTAAGCCGGTTAAAGAATTAGCTTTAAATTTTTTATCAGCTGGGCGGATTAGCAATTTACCAGTTAAGATTGGCGACAAGGTGGCAGCCGGACAGCTTTTGGCTGAATTGGACCATAGCTCACTATTATTAAGGAAGAACGAAGCTGAGGCTGGATTACAAATTGCCCAAGCTAACCTAAATAAATTATTAGCTGGTGCTAGTCAACAAACTATTGCCGTTAATCGTTCTAGTATTAATCAAGCGACCGCCAACCAACGGATGGCTCAAACCGAGTTGGATAAGGTTAAAAAAACCGTTAATGAAAATATCAAACAAGCCGAAAAGACGGCCAATGACCTTTACTCTGGCGGATCAGACACGCCAACAGTTCAGGAGCAGGCCGTAGCTACAGCTCAAACTAATTTGGCTAACGCCCAAAGAACAGGACAACAAAATATTAGTAATAGCCGCAGCTCCAGCTTGATTGTTTTTAGCGACAAGATTTTAGCCGCTAAAATTTCTTTGGACAATATTAATACTATTTTGACCGATGATGATGCTAAGTATGTTTTAAGCGTTAAGGATAGTTCTTATTTGCAACGAACCAGAGAGGCTCGTAATTTAGCTTTAGATAATTATACTGCGGCTACTCAGGCGGTTACTTTGGCTAAGAACGGCCCAGATAGTCAAAGCTTTACCTTAGCTACTGATAAAACCAAACAATTTTTAAATCAAACAGCCTTGGCCTTAAATTATAGTTATTCCATGTTAGAGGCAACAATTACTAGCAATAATTTTTCGCAAACTCAATTGGATAGCTATAAAAGTATTATTAGCAGTCAGAGTAGTCAAATTAATGGAGCTATTACGGCAGTTGAAACAGCTGCCCAAGGTTATTATAACGCTCAGTCTAATAGTGAAACGGCGGTTACTAGCGCTCAAGATAATTTAGAACAAGCTCGGGTGGCCCTAGAAAACGCTAAATTAGCCGCTACTAACAATTTATCTACTGTGCGTTTGGCTAGTGATCGGCAATTGGCGACCGCTCAATCTCAGCTAGATAATACGGTCAAAGCTGTTGAATTGGCTAGAGCTCAACTAGCTAGCGTTGCAGCGCCAGCCCGATCGGCTGACATTGCTCTAGCTCAAGGACAGATTAGCCAGGCTCAAGCCAGTTTAGCTAGTGCTCAAAAACAGATTGATGATAGCCGATTATTTTCTCCACTTGATGGTGTGGTTACCCAAGTTAATTATGAGGTTGGCGAACAATTTTCAGCTGCCGGCAAAGCTCTGATTATGGTTTTAGTTAATAATAGTTTTAATATTGAAGTTGATGTTACTGAAGCTGATATTAATAAAATAAAGGTTGGTAATCCAGTAGAAATTACTTTGGACTCTTTTGGCGAAGAGACAATCTTTCATGGTCAGGTTTATTTTATTGAACCAGCTCAAACGGTTATCCAGGATGTTGTTTATTATAAAGTTAAAATTAGTTTTAGTGACTCTCAGGAGGTTAAGAATTTGACTGAAGCCAGGCAAATACCAATTAAGGCTGGTATGACCGCCAATACAACTATTACCACAGACCAGCGGGATCAGGTTATTAAGATTCCTGGTCGGTCGATTGTCGAAAAAACTGATGGAGTAAAAATGGTTCGTATTTTGAAAAACGGTAAAATGCAAGAAGTCCCTGCTACCATAGGCTTGCGTGGTGATGAAGGTTTGGTTGAGGTAATTAATGGTATCCAGGCTGGCGATCAAGTCATTACTTTTGTTAAGTATCCCAAATCGGCTAAGACGCCAGAGCAATAATTTTTATGGCTGATTATCCATTAATTGAATTGCGGCAGTTAGGTAAATCTTATCAGAGTGGTGATTTAGCTACTGATGCCCTAGTTGATATTAATTTTACCATTAATCGCGGTGAATTTATTTCTATTATGGGTCCATCTGGATCAGGTAAATCCACCTTGATGCATATTCTTGGCCTTTTAGATCGGCCGACTAGCGGACAATATTTATTTAATAAACACAATATCACTGAGTTATCTGATGATCAGCTAGCCGCTCTACGTAATCATAATATTGGTTTTGTTTTTCAGGCCTTTAATTTATTGGCCAGAACCAGCGTTTTAGATAATGTTAAGTTACCGTTGCTTTATTCTAAAGATAAAAATCAGATGGATGAACGAGCTAAGGCGGTTTTGGAAAGTGTTGGATTGGGACATCGCTTGCATTATTTTACTAATCAGATTTCTGGTGGTGAAAAGCAACGTGTGGCCATTGCTAGGGCTTTAGTTAATAATCCGGAAGTTATTTTTGCTGATGAGCCGACTGGTAATTTAGATTCTAAGTCAGGTAATCAGGTTATGCAGATTTTGCAAGAGTTAAATAAGCAGGGTAAGACGATTATTTTAGTGACCCATGAAACTTTTACTGCCGAGCATGCTCAGCGGATTATTCGGATTCGTGATGGCCAGTTGGTTGGTGATGAATTAGTTGAGCAACAGAGAATAGCTACAGAAGGCCAGATATTGAAATAGATTTAGCCATGAGTGAAGATATTAAACAATCTTTGATTTTAGCTTGGCGGGCCTTGATGAGTAATAAGGTCCGCAGTTTTTTAACCATGCTGGGTATTATTATTGGTGTTGGGGCGGTAATTATTATTATGTCAGTGGGCGCCGGTGCGCAATCATTGATTTTAAATCAATTAGAAGGCTTAGGCAGTGATCTAATTGTTGTCTTGCCTGGCCAATCTGATGAAAATGGACCACCCAGTCAAGCTTTTGGTATTACAGTAACAACTTTAAAATATAGCGATGCCGAGGCTTTGGGGCAATCTAAGAATATTGCTAATGTCCAGGCGGTCGCTGCTTATTATCAGGCTCAGATAAGTGCTAGTTGGCGCGATAATGATTACGATGTCGCCTTAAATGGTGTTACCGCTAATTATTTAGATGTAGAGAATGGAACGGTTGAAAAGGGAAGATTTTTTACTGAAGAGGAGGCCAATGGCGCTGCCAGAGTAGCAGTACTGGGGAGTGCTGTGGCTGATGAGTTGTTTGGCTCAACTGAGCCATTGGGTCAAAGAATAAAGGTTAAAAATCAAACCCTAGAGGTTATCGGAGTAATGAAAAGTCGGGGCAAAGTAGCTTTTCAAGATTATGATGATCAAGTTTTTGCACCCTTAGTTTTTGTGCAAAAACTGATTGCCGGGATTGATTATGTTGGTTTTATCCGGTTAAAATTGAAGCCAGAGGCTGATGTTGACCAGGCCTTAGAAGAGGCTCGGCAAACCTTACGTGAGCAGCACAATATTGAGAACCCGCTTGATGATGATTTTTCTGTGCGCAGTT
>CAYVMB010000028.1:4696-6196 GCA_964452435.1 uncultured Gammaproteobacteria bacterium | reverse complement strand
TATATTTTGCTATTATTTATTCATAACAGCCCCGCTTGGTGCTGATTTTATCTTTATTATTAATATTTAACCACTGGTTATGGAAATTACTTCAATGCTGATTATCGGTAGCGCCCTATTGGCCATCCTCTATGGCGCTATTTCCATCAGATCAATTCTGAAATTGCCTCGCGGTAATGACCGGATGCAAGAAATTGCTCAAGCCATTCAGGCTGGTGCCAAGGCCTTTTTAAACCGCCAGTACCGGACTGTTTTTATGGTAGCAATTCCACTATTTGTTATTATTGGTCTTATACCTAATCTGGGTTGGCCAACAGCCATCGCTTTTATTATTGGTGCTATTTTGTCAGCCATGGCTGGCTATATCGGCATGAATATTTCAGTTCGCGCTAACGTTACTACTACCGAAGCAGCCAGATCGGGTATGAAAAAAGCTCTAGCGGTGGCTGTCAAAGGTGGTAGTATCACCGGTATGTTAGTAGTTGGTTTGGCCTTGTTAGGCACCGCCGGTTTTTATTTAATTACTAGAGATATTCATGCCCTAATCGGTTTTGGTTTCGGCGGATCATTAATCTCTATCTTTGCTCGTTTGGGCGGTGGTATTTTTACTAAAGCGGCTGATGTCGGTGCCGATTTGGTTGGTAAAGTTGAAGCTGGCATTCCTGAAGATGACCCGCGTAATCCAGCTGTGATTGCCGATAATGTCGGTGACAATGTCGGCGATTGCGCCGGTATGGCCGCTGACTTGTTTGAAACTTATGCTGTCACTTCAATCGCGGCTATGATTTTGGGCGCTTTGACTTTTGGTCAAACCAATCAGGCATTAATTATTTTTCCGCTAGTGCTTGGCGCCGTTTCTATAGTCGCCTCAGTTATTGGTATTTATTTTATTCGTCTTGGCAAATCGCAGAATATTATGATGGCTCTCTATAAGGGCTTAATTGCTTCTGGCGTTATTGCGGCTGTCGCTTTTTATCCGGTGATCAATTGGATAATGAAAGATAATGGTCAGTTCAGCATACTGAATCTGTACTTGGCTTCGTTGGTTGGTTTGGCGGTAACGGCGGCCTTGGTAGTGATTACTGAATATTTCACTTCTACTAAATATGCTCCGGTTAAGCAAATTGCCGCCGCTTCTACTACCGGTCATGGCACTAATGTGATTGCTGGCTTGGCAGTCTCCATGAAATCAACCGCTTGGCCGATTATTGTTATTGCTTTATCAATCTTGGGTGCCTATTCTTTGGCCGGCTTATATGGCATTGCTATCGCGGCTGTCGCCATGTTATCCATGGCTGGTATTATTGTTACTATTGATGCCTATGGCCCGATTACCGACAACGCCGGCGGTATTGCCGAAATGGCTGAGCTCGGTGATGATGTCCGTAATGTCACTGACCCATTAGATGCGGTTGGTAATACCACTAAAGCCGTTACCAAGGGCTATGCTATTGGTTCGGCTGCTTTGGCGTCATTGGTTTTATTTGCTGATTTTGCTGA
>CAYVMB010000028.1:0-4596 GCA_964452435.1 uncultured Gammaproteobacteria bacterium | reverse complement strand
ATAGTTGGTACTATTGGTATTGCCCACACTAGATGGGCCACCCATGGCGCTCCTAGTGAAAATAATGCTCATCCTCATTTTGATTGTCAGGGGCAAATCGCCGTTGTTCATAATGGCATCATTGAGAATTATCAGGCCCTAAAAGAGGTTTTAATTAGTGAGGGGCATCACTTTCAATCAGAAACTGATTCAGAGGTTTTAGCCCATTTGATTGAAAAATTTTATAGTGGCAATTTAGAGACGGCTGTCGCTAAGGCACTGGCTTTAGTTGAGGGTTCTTATGGTTTAGTCGCTTTGAGTATTAAGGAAAATAAATTAGTGGCGGTTCGTCAAAGTTCGCCACTGATTATTGGTGTTGGCGAAGGAGAGACTTTTGTTGCCTCTGATATTCCAGCCATTCTGAACCATACCAAACAGGTTATTTATCTTAACGATAATGATTTGGCCATTATTGATAATCAGGGCTATCGTCTGCAGAATTTAGCTGGTCAAGCCGTTGATCGTCAAGTAGAAGAGGTCAAACTTAATGTTGAGCAGATTGAAAAAAAAGGCTTTAAGCATTTTATGCTGAAAGAGATTTTTGAACAGCCGCAAACCCTAAGCAATGTCTTGGCTGGCCGGGTCAAGGATGGGCAAATTAAGCTATCTATTAATTTAGAATTTAATAAATTAAAGCGGGTTGTTATTGCTGCCTGCGGTACTAGCTGGCATTCGGCTTTGATCGGTAAATATTTATTGGAGAATATCGCCAGAATACCGGTGGAAGTTGATTATGCTTCCGAATTCCGCTATCGCCAACCTTTAGTTAGTGATACTGATTTATTTGTCGCCATCTCTCAATCTGGTGAAACAGCCGATACTTTGGCGGCCTTGCGTGAAGCCAAGCGGCAAGGAGCGCAAACTATTGCTATTGTTAATGTTGTTGGCTCAACGGTTACCAGAGAAGTTGATTCTGGTATCTATTTACACGCCGGGCCAGAGATTGGCGTAGCTAGCACCAAGGCCTTTACGGCTCAGGTGACGGCTTTAATTCTTCTAGCTCTGCATTTACGACAACTATCTGGCCAACCCTTAGATGATGATTTACTAGCCGATTTGAGTCAATTGCCAGAGATTGTGGCGACAACACTAAGTTTAGATGATCAGCTTGATAGCTTGGCCGCCCAGTTTTATCAAACCGACCATTTTCTTTATTTGGGCCGGGGACTTAATTTCCCAGTGGCCTTAGAAGGCGCGCTAAAATTAAAAGAAATATCCTATATCCATGCTGAAGGCTATCCAGCTGCCGAGATTAAGCATGGTCCGATTGCCTTGGTTGATGAAAATATGCCGGTGGTTTTTTTGGCCACCAAGAATGATTTAAGCGACAAGATTATTAGCAATATCCAAGAAATCAAAGCGCGTGGCGGGCGGATTATCGCCATAGTTGATCAAGACTATGACCATATTGCTGAATTAGCTGACCATCTAATTAGAGTGCCGGTAGTTAACGTACTGTTGTCGCCAATTATTAATGCCATTCCGCTGCAGCTATTAGCCTATCATATTGCCGACCACAAAGGTCTTAATGTGGATAAACCCAGGAATTTAGCTAAGTCGGTAACAGTGGAATAATATGAAATTTGAATCATCTCCAAAAACCGTGGAAGACGCAGGGCAATCTAAATTTTATTCTGAGGTTAAACAAGAGCTCAGCACTCTTTGCCAGGTCTATGATAATCCGGCTGATCGAATAGATCTACTGTTAAATAAGGCTAAGCCGTTATTACGCCACATAGACCCCAGTATTCTGTCAGAGGAACAAGCCCAGACAGTTGTTGATGGAATTAAAGCCTGTGCCGCCATTGATAATCAGGCAGAATTTATAGTCTCGCTGTTGGATGTTCTAAAACCTGTTATTGATCTTGGAATAACCAACCTTAGCGAGCTTGATGGAGCCAGAATTGCGGCCATTAATGAGACTCATGGTTGGAGTAAGCTCAATCAGCTTTTACAGTATGGTAAGTCAGGAGCAGTTGTTCACCTACATGTTCCAGTTGGAGAGAATGTCTTTAATAAAAGAGAGCAGTATTATGACGGCTTAGCCAAACTAGCTAAGATTATAGAAGAAGATTCAGAGATTCAGTGGGTTGAGGCGGCCTCTTTTATTGTTGCTGAACATCCAGGTTTATTCACTCGTGATAATTTTATAATTTCTGAAGTTACCGAAGAATTTAAACAAAAGCATTTTCCTAACGAAATTAGAGAAATAAAAAAAGCTAGCATTAATCGAGAGGAATTTTTAAATAAGTTTTTGCCTAAAAATAGCTAACTGTTATTAATCAGGTAGTAGCAGTTTAGTCCAACTGTCTTTATTAATCTGCTCAGGCTTGCTTGCTTGGTCAACTGACCAATTGCCAATCTTAGTTCGCCTTAATTCAGTCATATATGCCCCACAGCCTAGTTTTTCGCCAAGATCTCGAGCAATAGAGCGAATATAGGTGCCAGCCGAGCAGTGAATAGTTAATTTTAATAAAGGCCAGGCGTACTCAGTTAAATCTATTTTGTGAATAGTTATTAGGCTGGGCTGTCTTTCAATAATCTGGCCTTTTCTAGCTAATTCGTAAAGCTTTTTACCAGCGATTTTTTTAGCGCTATACATCGGTGGAATCTGTTCAATTTGGCCAATAAAGCTATCTAAAGCCCGCTGGATTTCTTCAATATCTGGTGCTTGCTCGACAGTGCGTGTTTCAATCTGGCCTAATCTATCTTCAGTATCGCTAGTTCCGCCGAGTTGGAAAATGGACTCGTAAACCTTGTCCTGTTTAGCTAGACTGTCAATTTGCTTGGTCGCTGCTCGGCTAATCGCCATAATCAACAATCCCGAAGCCAGCGGATCTAGCGTGCCAGCGTGACCAATTTTTTTGATGCCAGTAATCCGCCGCAAACAATAGACCATATCATGCGAAGTTGGTCCGCTGGGTTTATCTAACAGTAAAAAACCACCTAATTCAGTTATTGTGTTATTATCAGTCATACAGTGATTATACCAGTCAGCTATGAATTAGCCAATAAAAAACAGCCTCCATCAGGGAGCTGTTTTTCTAGTACGCCCAGCAGGGCTCGAACCTGCGACCGTTTGCTTAAGAGGCAACTGCTCTACCAACTGAGCTATGGGCGCATACTATATTATTTTCTGGTGGCGGGGGTGGGAATTGAACCCACGACCTTGGCGTTATGAGTGCCACGCTCTAACCAACTGAGCTACCCAGCCTCGCCATTGGTGCTCCCGTCAGGATTCGAACCCAAAATACTTGGTCCGAAGCCAAGCGTGATATCCATTTCACCACGGGAGCTAATTCGGATTTAGCCTATACTTTTAAAAAACGGCTTACTAATTAGCGTTGATTCTTTAGGGCGTCCTTAAGGGCCTTGCCAGTTTTGAATTTGGCTACTGTCACCTCAGGAATATTGATTCTTTCTTGTGGTTTTTGAGGATTGACACCGCCGCGAGCGTGGCGTTTCTTAGGAATAAAGCTGCCGAAACCGACCAAAGTTACTGCCTTGCCTGATTTTAATTCAGCTGTGATAATTTCTAATAAAGAATCGATAGTTTGTTCAACTTGTTTCTTATTAATACTGACTTTTTCCGCAATCTTTTCAATTAAACGGACCTTATTCATTTTATCCTGGTTCATATATTTATTTATTAATCATCAAACCAGCCAAAGACAGGCCGAAAAAAATTACTAACAAAACAATAGTGCTAATAAACAAAGTTTTTTCAATGCCTCGTTTAGTCCGATAAATATCGCCGCTGCCGCCAAATAATCCAGACATACTAGCGCCGCGGCTCTGCATTAAAATTGTCAAAATAACTAGCAGGGAGACAATTATTTGACCGATATTTAGCCACTTCATAATTTTATCAATTATGAGCGAGCTTGCTCAATAATCTTAACTAAAACTTCGGGGTGATTGGCAGCTAAATCAGCCAAGCTTTTACGATCTAAATTGATATTGGCTTTTTTTAATAAATAAATCAAGCGGGAATAGGATAAATCGTGTTGTTTAGCAAAGGCGCCGATTCTAATCTGCCACAAAGCTCGGAAATTACCTTTTTTCTTTTTGCGATCAAAATAGGCATGAGCGCCAGCCTTGGTGGCGGCAGTCGAAGCTAGTCTGATTAAGTTTTTGCGTCCCCAACGAAAGCCCTTAACTTTAGATAGCAGGCTATTGCGGCGCTTAACATGAGTGGTACCTCGTTTGACTCTAGTCATAGTAGTAATTTAGGAAAAATCTGCCTAACAATAGGGCAAAAAGTTTCGGATATTCTTTTTATCAGCTGGAGCAATGGTTAAATCGCGCCGTTTGGTGCGGCCAGTCTTGCCATCTTCACGAGCATTAAAATGATCTTGGCCAGCTTTGCGGCGCATAATCTTACCTGTTTTAGTCAGGGTTACTCGTTTAACGGCTGATTGGTATGTCTTTAGTTTCGGCATATTTTAGAATAATAAAAATAGGTTTTTACACCTAATTTCAGACAATAATTGAAATAATCGGCTATTTTTTATTTACCACTACTATACTAAATCTTCCATTCAGCTTTGTCAAGGG
>CAYVMB010000027.1:0-6547 GCA_964452435.1 uncultured Gammaproteobacteria bacterium | reverse complement strand
TTCTTGGTAATTTTGGTTGGTTAAAATTAAATTTGCCTAGCGAGGTTAGTTTATCTCGTGGTTTTTCTTGGCAGATTGCTAAATCCAGCTTGGCTCATAATCCTGTTCTGGGCACCGGTCTAGCTAGTTTTAATTATGCTTTTAGCCGTTTTAAGACTCAGGATTTCAATACCGCTACACTTTGGAATTTAGATTTTGACTTGCCAGCTGGCTGGCTTTTAGAGAGTCTAGTAATTGTTGGCGGGCTTGGTACATTATTGCTAGTTGCTGGACTGTTGTGGGGCCTGATAATTGCCTGGCGTCGTTTACTCGCTACTAAAAACGACTTAGAGCCTGAAGATATTAATTTTGGTGTCAGTTTATTGGCTGCGCTCATGGTACTCTTAGTTGGTGGCCTACTTTTGCCAGTCGGCAATAATTTACTGTTTATTTTTGGTTTATTGTGGATTTTGTTAATGGTAGTTACTTATCAGCGTTTTCGTCGTCAACCTGTTTGGTCCTGGCAACAGGCTGGTCAGCGGGCTAGCGCCATCTGGACAGCCGTTATTATTCTCATAGCTATTGGTTTATTATCGGGGATAACTTATGGTAGCAAAATTTATTTAGCTGATATTATTGCTGGCCGTTCTATTCGCGCCGCCTCTACTGATCAGCAAATTAGTGGCATTGCTACTGCCCAGCGTCTAGCTCCTTGGCGCGAAATGTATGGTTTTGGTTTGGCTCAATTATCTTGGATCAAGGCTAATCAGATTGCCGAGGCAGCAGCTCAGGCTACTAGTACTGAAGCTTTAGAGGCTCAGAATCAATCCCGTGTCTATGTTCAGCAGGCCAAACAATTGTTAGATCAGAATGCGGAAAGAGTTCAGCGTCAGCCAGCCGGGCTAAAAACTTTGGCTTCGCTTTATGAAATGATTGGTGATCTTTCCGGTGCTTTAGCCGCTCATCAGCAATTAATTAAGATTGACGCTAATAATCCTTGGCCTTATGCCAAGATTGCTCAAATTAAAGTAGCTATGGCTTATCAGGCTTCGGCTAAAGAAGATAAAGACAAACTGGTTGAAGAAGCCTTATCTGGCTATCAACAGGCTCTAACGTTAAAGCCAGGCTGGGCTGAAGCTTATTTTTATCGAGCCAATTTATATCAAGCTATTCAAAAGTTTTCTGAAGCTACCGAAGACTTGGTTCAGGCGATTAATTATTCCAACGGTTCTCTAGATTATAGTTTGGCTCTAGCTCAATTATTAAATGAACGAGCCAAAGTTGAAACTGATAAAAGCAGTGAATTTCGAACTCAAGCCGAGCAGCTTCTGCAGAGTGCTTTGGCTAAAGATGCTAACAATGTTAATGCCCTCTATCTCTTAGCTATTGTTTATCGCGATGCTGGCCAGACCGATTTGGCCCGTCAAACCGTTCAAGATTTACTATCTAAAGCCCAGGATAATGACAAAGCCACCATTCAACAGCAATTTTCTGAACTTTTACAGTAGTTTGTTATGTCAATTACTTCTGGTCAATTGCGTCAAAAATTTCTAGACTTTTTTGCTTCCAAAGGCCACGCTATTATTCCTAGTGCTTCATTATTGCCAGAGAATGACCCGACCGTATTATTTAATACGGCTGGCATGCAACCACTGGTGCCTTATTTGCTGGGCGAACCTCATCCATTGGGTCGTCGTTTGGCCAATGCTCAAAAATGTTTGCGCACTGATGATATTGATGAAGTTGGTGATCCGACTCATTTAACTTTTTTTGAGATGCTAGGTAATTGGTCACTAGGTGATTATTTTCAGCAAGAATCAATTACCTGGAGTTGGGAATTTTTAACTTCACCCCAGTGGCTTGGTTTGCCAGTCGATCGCTTGGCAGCCACTGTTTTTATTGGCGATCAAGACGCGCCTTTTGATCAGGCCGCCTACCAACTATGGCAAGAAGTTGGTTTGCCGATTGAACGTTTAGCCAAGCTTGGCAAAAAAGATAATTGGTGGGGACCAGCCGGTCAGACTGGGCCTTGTGGCACTGATACCGAGATTTTTTATTGGACTGGCACTGAGCCAGCCCCAGCTATTTATGATCCTCAAGATAAGCGCTGGGTGGAAATTTGGAATAATGTCTTCATGTCTTATAATAAGCAGGCTGATGGTAGTTTCCAACCATTGACTCAGCGCAATGTTGATACTGGGCTTGGTTTTGAGCGGGTTTTGGCTACTTTAAATAATCAGCCAGACGTTTATTTAAACGATTTATTTCAGCCAGCTATTACTTATTTGGAACAAGTCAGTGGACAAAATTATGCGGACAACCCTAAGCCGTTGCGAATTATTGCCGACCATGTTCGGGCTAGTATTTTTTTGCTAGCCGATGAAAAAGCCGTTACTTCTAGCAATAAAGATCAGGGTTATATTTTGCGTCGCCTGATTCGGCGAGCCGTGCGATTGGCCAATAATTGGTCAGTGCCAGCCGAAGAAGTTTTAATCGGCGTGGCTAAAGCAATTACTCAGACCATGGGAGAGGCCTATCCAGAGCTGCTGACTAAACAAGAATTTATTATTAGTGAGTTAAAGAAGGAAATAGAAAAATTTGCTAGAACAATTAACAAAGGGATTGAAAAGATTGAGAAGATGGTAGATTGTTATCATGGCAATATAAAAGAATTTAGTTTGAATGCTGATCAACTTTTTGATTTATACCAGAGTGATGGTTTTCCCGTGGAGTTGAGTTTTGAAGAAATTAATAATGCAAGGGTTAAAAACGGTGGTATTAATATACCAAGAGATATTGAAGAACACTTTTTGTCTTTATTCAATGATAAATTAGCCAAACACCAAGAATTGTCGCGAACCGCGGCTGCCGGTAAATTTAAAGGTGGTTTAGCTGATGATTCTATCACGACAACTCGTTTGCATACGGCTGCTCATCTTTTATTACAGGCTTTGCGTCAGGTTTTAGGCCCCGATGTTTATCAACGTGGTAGCAATATTACTGCCGAGCGCTTGCGCTTTGATTTTTCTTATCCAGAAAAAATGACGGCCGAGCAAGTTAATCAAGTGGAAGACATTGTTAACCAACAGATTGACCTAAAATTACCAGTTGGCTGTCAGGAATTATCATTAGATGAAGCTCGTCAGCAGGGGGCTATGGGGATTTTTGATGCTAAATATGGGGAGAGGGTCAAGGTCTATACTATCGGTGCCGAGCAACCCTTTAGTCAAGAGATCTGTGGTGGTCCTCATGTTCAAAACACTAGCGATTTGGGTCGTTTTAGAATTATTAAAGAAGAAAGCAGTAGTGCTGGAGTACGACGGATTAAAGCCATCCTAGAATAATTTATGGATAAGCAAACTATTCTAATAACTGGTGGAGCTGGTTATATTGGTTCTCATGCGGTTAAATTATTTTTAAGCCGTGGTTATCGAGTGGTGGTTTTTGATAATTTATCGCGTGGTTGGCGTCAGCCACTGGAGATTTTGGCAGCGCTGGGTGATTTGCAACTAGTTGAGGGCGATCTAACTAAATCGGCTGATCTAGCTAAATTGTTTGATGATTATCAATTTGCCGGTGTGCTCCACTTTGCTGCTCTGTGCTTGGTTGATGAGTCAATGTCGCAACCGGAGCGCTATTTTTTTAATAATGTGGTCGGTAGCCTAAATCTTTTGGAACAGCTTCGTCAACATGGTTGTCCGCCGTTAATTTTTTCTTCAACCTGTGCTGTTTATGGTGAAAGCCAGTATCTACCAATGGACGAACAACACCCAACTAATCCGGCTAATCCTTATGGAGAGTCCAAGTTGATAGTTGAAAAAATGATTCAGTGGTATGGTTCACAGCATCAGCTGCCTTATATTATTTTGCGTTATTTTAATGTTTGCGGGGCTGATAGCCAGGGGATGATTGGCGATAGCAAGAAGCCTAGCCAATTATTACTGCAGAATGCTGTTCGTGGAGCCTTAAATATTGAGCCTTTTGCTTATACTTGCGGTCAAGTTGACACCATTGATGGTACGCCGATTCGCGATTATATTGATGTTGAAGATTTAGTAGCTGCTCATGCCGCCGCCTACGATTATCTAATCGCAGCTGGTTCCAGTCAAATTATCAATTTAGGTAGTGGTCGAGGTTATAGTGTCAAAGAAATTGTTAGTGCTGTTGAAAATAATTTGCATTGTCAATTGGTCAAAGCCGAGGCCCCGGCTCGTTTAGGGGAGTATGCTCAGGTTTATGCTGACAACTCTAAGGCCCAACAATTATTAGGTTGGCAGCCGAGTAAAAGCCTAGATGACAGCATTGCCAGTTTGGTTAAATGGTATCATAATTTTCCAGCTGGCTACCAGTTTTAGGCGGGCCAATGGTACCCCTTGACAGATATTGGCTTTGCCCCTATAATTGGACTATATTTACAAATTAAATAGTCAGACATAGTGATAATTTATCAGTTTTTGGCTTGATAAATTATTTTATGTTAGTAAAAATAATTAATGACCAAAGCCGTTAGTGAAACCAACGCGTCCAAGAATTTCCTAGAATGTGAGGGGGAAATTTTAGAATTGATGCCTGGTTTGACCTTTAAGGTGCAGCTAGAAAATGGCCACGAATTATTAGCTCATTTATCAGGAAAAATGCGAATTAATAAGATTCGCCTAGCTCCTGGTGATCGAGTACGTCTAGAGATCAGCCCTTATGATTTGACTAAGGGACGGGTCATTTACCGTCTCTAATTAATGTAGAGCAAGTATGAAAGTGAGAGCTTCTGTTAAAAAAATCTGTAAAGATTGCAAAATTATCCGCCGATTTGGTCGGGTGCAAGTGATTTGTAAAAATCCCAAGCACAAGCAGCGGCAGGGTTAGTTATAACTTTATATTTATATGGTAGTACGTATCGCGGGCGTTACCCTGCCCAATGATAAACGCATTGAAGTCGCTTTGACCTATATCTATGGTATTGGTCAGACTAAGGCGCAAAAAATCTTAACTGCGGCTAAATTAAGTCCAGATATTAGAACTAAAGATCTTAGTGAAGATCAAGCCAACCAGCTGCGCATTCTTATTGAAAAAAATGAACGCGTTGAAGGTGATTTGCGTCGTGAGGTTAGTGGTAATATCAAACGCTTAAAAGATATCAATGCTTATCGTGGTCTGCGCCACAGCCGCAATTTGCCTTGCAATGGCCAGAGAACTAAAACCAATAGCCGAACTGTCCGTGGTAATCGTCGCCAAACTATGGGTTCTGGTCGTCGTTTAACTGGTCAGAAGACCTAGTCTCAAGTAATTAATGTAGTTGCTTTTATTATGACTGATGAACAAAAAATCGCTGCCGAACAGACTGTTTCTGAAACAGTAGCGACTCCAATAATTTCAGCTGATCAGCCAGCTCCGGCCACTACTGGTCCGGTAATGGAAGAATTGCCTGATGAAATTAAGAAAAAATTGGAAAAAACCAAGGCCAATCGTTTGGCTGCAGCTAAAGGCAAGCGCCGTCGTCGTAAGGCCGAGCGCACTTTAACTGTTGGTTCAGCCTATATTAAGTCTACCTATAACAATACTATTGTTACTATTGCTGACGAAAATGGCGATGTAGTTTCTTGGGCTAGCGCCGGTTTGGCCGGTTTTAAGGGACCTAAGAAATCTACTCCTTATGCCGCTCAGATTATTACTAGAATTGCCGTAGAACGAGCCAAGGAAATGGGTTTGACTGATGTTAGCGTTTTTGTTAACGGTGTTGGTACTGGGCGCGAGGCAGCGGTCAGAGCTTTAAATGCCAATGGTTTGGTAGTAACTTCTATTAAAGATGTGACGCCGGTGCCACATAATGGCTGCCGTCAGCGCAAACCCAGACGGGTCTAATTATTGTTTGTAATTGTTTGTATGTCCAAATATCTAGGTTCAGCTTGCAAATTGTGTCGTCGCGAAGGCGAGAAATTAATGCTTAAGGGCGAGCGTTGTAGCTCTAGCAAATGTGCCCTGACCAAGCGCAATTTTCCGCCAGGTTTTCATGGTCCCAAAGGCCGTCCACGCCAATCTGAATACAGCCTGCAATTACGCGAGAAACAAAAAGCCAAACGGATGTTCGGTTTGTTAGAAAAACAATTTCATCTAACTTTTTTGGCTGCTAAAAAACAAGTCGGTGATGCTGGTGAGAATTTAATGCGTCTTTTAGAAATGCGTTTAGATAATGCAATTTACCGAGCCGGTTTTGCTGATTCTCGTTCTAAGGCTCGTCAACTAGTGGCTCATGCCCACTTTACTGTCAATGGTCGCCGGGTAAATATTCCATCTTACCGCGTTAAATCTGGCGATATTATTAAAGTTAAGGCCAGTCAACAGCGTAACAAGATTTTTAATGGCTTGGGTGAAAAATTATTAAAGAAGAATTTTCAAGCCCCTGGTTGGTTATTTTTAGAAGCTACTGATTTAGAAGTTAAGATTTTACACGAACCGAAAAAAGAGGATTTAGAGAAGAACGTCAACACTCAAATGATCGTCGAGTTCTACGCTCGCTAATCTTTAGCTCAAATTTAAAACATCCACTATGGAAAAAATTGCTTTGCCACAA
>CAYVMB010000026.1:0-6804 GCA_964452435.1 uncultured Gammaproteobacteria bacterium | reverse complement strand
TGGGTGATTTACTAGATGCACCAACGGAACAGCGATTTAATATTGTTTGCTGTATCGCTGCCTTGCATCATCTGCCTAGTAAAAATTATCGTCGCCTGGCCGCTAAAAATTTAGCCGCCTGGCTCAAACCAGGTGGCTATTTAGTGGTCAGCGTTTGGAGTTTATGGCGACAGCCAAAATATTGGCCAAAACTAATAGCCAGCCTATATTTATCTTTAGTCAGCCAACTAGAACCTGGTGACTTGCTATTTAATTGGGGTAAACAAAAAACTAGTGGACGACAACGTTATTATCACGCTTTTTCTAGCCGTGAATTAAAAAAACTAATCACTGATACTGAGTTAAATATCGTTGACTACCGCCATGATGGCCTTAATTATTATCTGGTAGCTCGTAAACCGACTAAAAACTAACTGCTATCTGGCTATCTACCAACCAACCAGATTGGCCCTTAACCTGACTATTAACAATATTTAGTGGTAATTGTTCTGAGTAAGCCCGTTTAGCTGGACTGGGTAAGTTTAATTCTATGGCTAGCGAAGTTCGTTGTCGGCCAGGCTGTTTCTGTAATAACAAATCATAGTGGCCTTGGTTCAATTGCTTGGCCACCGAGTCTGACAAACGATAAACCAATTTTATCTCTTTAGTTTTCTTGGGCTCTACCACAACGAACCCACCAAAGACCGTTTTCTCTAATTCTTGACTAGTTGTCGCTGGATCCTTATAGCCTGATTGACTAATTAATTGGCTACCTGATGGCACATAAACTCGAGTATAGGTTTGATAGCGAGTGGTCCGCCAGTCAAAGCCACCGTTATGTTTATATGTCAGTTTCAGCTCAGCTAGCCAATCATTACCAGATTTATAAACTCGATAATTTGTTTGTTTATCAACCACTGCATCAGACTTGAAAGCCCCCAAATTAGCATCAATCACCCATAAATAATCAGAACTAGCCGCTCGGGCTTGACCGGCCCAGTTCTGTTTAACTAACCACTGCTGTACAGCCTGATTATCACTATATAGCAAAATATTTTTCCGCTCTAAATTCCTAGTGACTATTTGAGCTACTTCGGTCCAGCGACTGGCTGGCAAAGACAGTAAGCGCTTTTCCAGTTCTTGAATTAAGTCATTAATAACTGCCTTACGATTCCATGAAGTAACACCATAATTGTCATAAGACATTTCCACGCGGTATTGTAATAATTCTACAAAATTCTGCTGGTTATAGGTTTGATCTTCAATGGTAATCGGTCCAACTAGTCCTAATAAGTCTTCAACCAAGACTGGAGTAACCGCAATAACTCCATCAAGCCGCTCGGTTGTCGTAGCCTTATTAATAACCTTGGTCTGTTCTTGATAAAAATAGCGCAACTGGCGAGCGGTGGTTGGAAAATCAGGCGACCAATTGGCATCACGCAAAAACCATTGCTTGACACCTAAATATTTATTTAATTCAGCTGGCGGTGCTGGTTTAAAATAATCTTGAGCCGGCATGTCTAAATGATAACTATCGTGGGTTTCTAAATTAATTATCTGGCCATCCTTTAACTCCAATAAACCATAATTACCAATAAATCCACCAGTTGGCCGTAGCTCGTCATTGTTCTGCAAAATTAACAAAAAACGACCATCACTAACCTGGCTGGCTAAATATGGAGCCAATTGTAACCATGGTAAATGTTCAGCTAACAAAGCCTTACCATCTTGCAAGGCTTGACGTAACTCATCAACCGGCGTATTCAACTGTTTTAAGCCTGAGGCAAAATGAACCTGTTGCAGGCTATTTTCTAATTCGTTAAGGTTGGCCAAAATCTGAAGAAGCAATGGTTGGATGCCCTGCATTTGTGATAAAATTTGGGCCGTACTGCTAGGCGTTAAATTCTCTAAGGAGGCCACGGTCAAGCCGGCCGGCCAATTATCTTGCCACTGCTCAGCTTGTCCAAAAATATTAACCGCAGTTTGGCAAGCCAGTTCAGCCGATTTTAATAAATTATAAACACTATTAGCCTGTTGATGATACCAGTTTATCTTGGACAACAATGGATGCTTAACTAAAACCAAGCTCTGATCACGAGCTATTATAAAAGATTGTTGAGCTTGCTTAATAAGGGCTTGTGCCTGGAGCCAATCACCTTCTTTAGCCGACTGCCAGCTTTGTTCTAAAGATTGTTTACCAGCTAGGCCAGCACGATAAGTTGACCAGCCAGCACGACCCAAACGAAAACCATCAACAACTATTAAAATCAAACAGCTGATAACAACTAGCCAAACCAAGCGGCGACGTAAGCGCATAAAGCTAAACATTAATAATTACTTTTTTATTATATAACAAAACTTAGTTGAGCCAAAATAAAAAACAGAGCCTCCCGGCCCTGCTTTTTAAATAACATGATAATTTATTCAGTGGCTTCCTCAACAGGAACTTCTTCAGTAGCAACTTCTGGGGCAGATTCAACAACTGCCTCTGGTTCAATTGTGTCGGATTCGGTAACAACCGGAGCCTCTGTTTTAACCTCTTCTTTTTTGGCCTCTTCCGGAACAACTGGAGCTGGCTGTTTACTAATAACACGGATAATTTCACCCTTAATAATCTGGTGGCTAACCAAAAGATTGTTAACAGTAATAGTCATCTGAGCTCCTTGGCTAAGCCAATAATTAATTCTCTCAGCCTTGGCCTGGAATTCTTTAGATTTAGGATTATAAGAACCGAGATTCTCTAAAACCCGTCCGTATGGATCGCGACCAACCTCAGAAATAATAAAACGATAGATTGGCGCTTTCTTTTTGCCGATGCGGGCAAGCTTGATTTTCAGCATAAACAATGCCTGATTAAATGGTGATTAAATAAGTGAGCATTAACGGTAGCTTGATTATAGCTCTTATTAGCGGTTTTTGTCAAGAAATACGGATAGACTACCTGATTTCGAAAAAATAACATAGACTTAATAACTGTTAACTTGCTATAATCTATTTACTCTACAATAAGTTACCTTATTAACGAATAAAAGCTGCCAATGGTGGCGTATTAATAAACATGACTGACCACGATTTTTCCAACGACAGCCAAGCTATTGATTTAACCGACGAACTATTAATAGCCGGAATAAACGAACAGCCAGAACACCTGGCTATTATTATCAACCGCTATCAAGCGCCACTATCTCGTTATATTTTCCGTCTTGCTGGTCTAAATCATGAAGATATTGAAGATCTTTTACAGACAATCTTCTTAAAAATGTATCTAAACATCAATAATTTTGACCAAACTCTCAAATTCTCCACCTGGCTATATCGGATTGCCCATAACGAAACCATTAGCCATTACCGACGACGACGCGCTCGGCCAGTTATTGATTATTCAATTGATGAACAAACCATCAACTCCCTAACTAACAACAGCTGGCAAACCAATGCCGACCGGATTATTTGGCGAACTCAACTTAACCAAGCTCTTGACCGCCTGCCGGCCAAATACCGTCAAACAATTATTCTGCGATATTTCGAAGACCTAGATTACCAAGCTATTGCCGATATCATTCAACAGCCAATTGGCACAGTGGCCACACTACTAAGCCGAGGCAAACAAAGATTACAACAATTATTGACTAAATAATATGACTAAACTGGCTCAAAAAATCTTAACTCTAATTAATCAAAAGACCCTTAAGCCTAGACCTCGCTGGATCTTCCAGGTTAAAAATATTTTTATTTGGCTGGCTCTGGCTAGTTGGACCATTCTAGGCAGTCTGGCTAGTGCCATGACCATAGATCAGTTGCGCTTTAATGATTGGTCGCTAGCCCTTCATTTAGGCGGCGGTTTAGCCATCAAATCACTGCCCTATTTTTGGTTAGCCACTTTAATTATAACTATAATCATCGCTAAAACACATTTTCAAAAAACCAAGCATGGTTACCGCTATACTTGGACCAAGATCACCGCGATTTGTCTGCTAGTCAGCCTGCTGGCTGGTTCAATTATTGCCTACTCTGGTTGGGGACGACAAATCGATAACCAATTAGCGCAAAAAGAAATTTATCGCCGCCTTAACTGCCAAGATAAATTGTGGTATCAACCGAATAATGGCTGGTTAGCTGGGATAATCAATTCTTTAACTAATCATGATATCTTATTAACTGCTCCAGATAACTCCAGTTGGTTGGTTAAAATCAACGACCAAACGGTTGTAGAACAGCCGGCCAATCTAAAAACTGGCCAAGCCATTAAAGTTTTAGGGCAAGTCAGTGCACCACAAATATTTATTGCTACTGAGATTAAGCCTCATGAAACAAGCTGCGGTTGCGGTCATTGCCGCTGTAATAATTGTCACAAATAATTTACTGACAGAAAATGAGGACCAATTGCGTATTACTATCTGTCAGCAATTTTATTAAATTAAGATATTAAAAATGTCTAACAAAAACTTATTGTTAAGCAGTTTAATTGTTGGGATTATGGCCATTAGTGGCCTAGCCTGGTCGGTAGTCCGAGCAGACAACAACCAATTAGCCGCACAACCAACTCCAACCACAGTCCAAGAGCAAAAGACCTGTGGTTGCGGAAACGCTGGCTGCCAAGCTAACCAAAATAAAGCCGGACAGACTGGTTGCGGTTGCCGCAATAAAGCCAACCAGGGACAAAAGACTAATTATGTTGATGCCAATAATAACGGCGTTTGTGATTTAGCTGAATAATTTACTTATCTCTTGCTAATAAAAAAACAAACCACTTGGGGTGGTTTGTTTTTTATTTTACCAATTATAATCACTAGACAGCTTTGAATCTATCTTCAATTTCCTGATCATTCTCATCTTCAATCTCGCCAACAATTTCTTCTAAAACATCTTCCAAGGTGACCAAACCTAAAAGCTGAGTCTTTTGTCGATAAACCAAGGCAACATGCAGTCGTTTCTTGGTCATCTGACGAAAGATTTGCTCAATTTTAATATTCTCATCAATCTTAATAATCGGATTAACGTGCTTAGCCAACTGGTCCTCACGATGCTCGCTATTAAGCACCCGCATGACATCAATCAAATGGACGTAGCCAACAATATTGTCCTCTTGATTGTGATAAACTGGATAACGGCTATAGCCTTCTTGAGCCATAAAATAAGCAATCTGATCAATTTCTGCCTCGTCATTAACCACCGACATGCGGTAGCGTGGTGTCATAATATCTTTAGCTCGGACATTGCCAAAGCGTAAGATATTCATAATCATCTCGTGTTCCTTAAAATGCAGAACGCCCTTTTCTACGGCAATCCGGCTCATAGCTTTAAATTCTTGAGTAGAAATTAAATCTCTTTTCTTGTTGCCAGTAATTAAAATCAATAATTTTTCTAATAAAAAAACTAGCGGATGCAAGACAGTCTGCAAAAAATAAATTACCGGCACAAACAGCAGGGCCATTTTCTCAGCCCGAACCTGGAAGAAAGCCTTGGGGCACATTTCACCAAAAATCAAAATCAACAAAGTCATAGCGCCAGTAGCAATACCCAGGGCACCAGAATTAAAATGGTCTTCCACCCACAAGCTAGCTAAACCAGCAGCAGTAATATTAACTAAATTATTACCCAGCAACAAAACAATCAACAACCGTCGTTTGTTTTGCAAGATTTTTTCTAATAATTTAGCGTTCTTAGCTTTAGCTAAAACCAACGACTTAATTGAGCTGGGCGTTGCCGAAAATAAGGCAATTTCCATGCCGGAAAACCAAGCGGATAAAATTAGTAGACCAATGATTTCTAAGAAAAACATGTTTTAATTGGTTGTGATTGTTCTGCTACAACAAATACAGGGACACAAAACACCAACAACGGTTCCTAAAAAGTTTTCTTTAGGACTGCAATAATCAGAATTAGAGGTTATTACTTCTCCCCCTAAGTCAGAACAGTCGTTGCTTTTTATTTGCGGTTCACAACCACGGGACAGACAGCCTTTGTCTGTAATTTTTTGAGTTGTTGTGGCTATGACAACGTTAACATCCTAATTAGTTATATCGGTTTTTGTTTGCACTGCTGTGGAAACATTATTTTGTAGACTACAGCCAGTCAAAATGAAAATTAAGCCAAAGAGCAAACTTATTTTTCCTCTATAAAATTTATTTTCCATTTTTAAATAATTCTTCTACCTTGTCTCGTAGATCATTAGCTCTAGTTATTCTTTTTAAAAAAATCTCATAACCACTCTTCTTATAATCATTTATCCTGCTGATTAATTCTTCCGCTGGATAATACCTATGTGAGCCATCTAGGCCACCAATAGATTCAATGATCTTATATAATTCTTCAAAACTTTGTGCTTTCTTTATTTTTTGCGCAACTTCTTTATCTAATAATTCTTTAAGCTTATCTCGTAGACCATCGGCTCTAGTTATGTAATCTATATCTAATTTCCCTTCTTGTACTTCTTGTATGACATCCCTTAATTGTTCCGAGGTAAAATATTGTTTAGAACCCTGAATTCCCTCAAGCGACTCAATGGCTAATAATAATTCATCTATACTTTGTGCATCTTTAATTGGTTTTTTTTCTTGTTTTGCTGGTATTTCAAAACTCATACTTTAAAATTTAATATAATTATACTTATATTTTACTCCATAACCCTTATTTTGTAAATATTGGCCAGAGAATTATTTTATTAGTATAAAAAAATCCCTTATATTAAGGGGCTTTTCTTGGAGCGGGTAACGGGAATCGAACCCGTATCTTCAGCTTGGAAGGCTAACATAATAAACCATTATACGATACCCGCAAGTGGCCAAAATTCGGCAGTCTCAACCAAGCCGAGAATGAAAAAAC
>CAYVMB010000025.1:0-7418 GCA_964452435.1 uncultured Gammaproteobacteria bacterium | reverse complement strand
TAATCTTTAGCTCAAATTTAAAACATCCACTATGGAAAAAATTGCTTTGCCACAAAAAATGACTGTTTTACCAGGCAACCAGCCTAATGAAGAGCTGATTGTCGTTGAGCCTTTCTTTCCTGGCTATGGTACGACTGTCGGCAATGCTTTACGCCGAGTTTTATTAGCTTCTTTGCCTGGCGCTGCGGTTGTTGGTGTCAAATTGGCCGGGGCCGATCATGAATTTATGGGCTTACCCGGTATTCAAGAGGATGTTTTGACTATGGTTTTAAATTTAAAGAAACTGCGCCTCAAAATTTTTAGCGATGAAATTTGTAAATTAACCCTAGAAGCTAGCGGTCAAAAGGTAGTTACCGCTGCCGATATTACTCCTAATAGTCAAGTTGAGATTGTCAATCCAGATTTGGTTTTAGCCAATTTAACCACCAAAGATGCCAACCTAACCATGGAGATTTTTGTTAGCAATGGTCGTGGCTATGAAATGGTGGAGAATCGTCCTAAAACCAAAAAGGAGATCGGTTATATCGAAATTGATTCCATGTATACCCCAGTTATGGCTGCTGGTTTAACTGTTGAGAATGTTCGTGTCGGTAATATGGTTAACTGGGATAAGTTGATTCTAAGGATTTTGACTGATGGAACCACTTCCCCTCGGCAGGCCTTTACTGATGCTAATGAAATTCTGATCAATCAATTCGCTGCTTTATCTGATTTACCTGAAACCGATGATTCATCAGCTACTACTGGCCAACAGGTCGAAGTCGATGATGAGTCCGTTGAAGAAATCGTTGAAGCTGAGGAAATTATTGAAGAAGTTAAGAAGCCAGCTAAAAAGGTGGCTGTTAAAAAAGTATCAGTCGACAAGCCAACTAAAAAGCCAGCCAAGGCTAAAGCTAAATAGTTTAAGAGTTTTTATAAGGATATTGTATGCGTCACAGAAATAAAGGTATAATTTTAGGCCGCTTGAAGGCTCCGCGAGAAATGATGTTGCGTAATTTAGCATCAAGCGTTTTTATGCATGAATTTGTCGTTACCACCAAAGCCAAAGCCAAGGCTGTCCAGCCAATGGTTGAACATTTGTTAACTGTAGCCAAGGCCGGTGATTTAAATGCTCGACGTAGCCTATTGGCGGTTTTACCTCAAGTTGAAGCTGTAACCAAGGCTTTAAGTTTAGCCGAACGCTACCAATCCAGAAATGGTGGTTATACTCGTCTGACTAATTTGGGACCTCGTCAAGGCGATGGTGCTGAACAGGCGCGTCTTGAATTAGTTTAATTGTCCGTTTATGATTGAACGAGAAATCCACGAAATTGATGCTGCCGGCCAAGCGATTGGTCGTTTAGCTACTAGAATTGCCACTTTATTACGCGGCAAAAATCAGGCCACCTACCAGCCCAATATTGATGCTGGGGCGGTGGTTCATGTTAGCAATATTCGCCAAGTTGTTTTTACTGGCAATAAATTAGAGCAAAAGAATTATTATCATTATAGCGGTTATCAGGGAGGTCTTAAGACTTTGAAGATGCGCGATTTGGCGGCTAGCCAGCCAGACCAGGTTTTGCGTCGTGCCGTTAAACAGATGTTGCCAGCCAATCGTTTGCGCGAGGGTATGCTCAAACGTCTGATCATTAATTAGTCTACGATTATGATGGAAGAATTAGACATTTTAGAACAAGAAGATAACAAGTCCAAAGCTCCGGCCAAAATCATGGACGATTCTACTGATTATACTTTAACCCGTGAGTTTAGTGGTAAATATATTGTCACTATTGGTAAGCGTAAGACAGCTACTTCTCAGGTTCGTTTATACGAAAAGGGTAAGGGTATTATTGTGGTCAATGGTCAGGCTTTAGCGGCTTATTTCCCAGTTTTATCTTATCAGGCGGCGGTTGTCCAACCATTACGCGTTTCTGGTCTACAAAATAGCCTTGATTTTTCAGTGCTAGTGACTGGCGGTGGTAAATCTGGCCAGGCTGAAGCTATTGCCCATGGCATTGCTCGTTGTTTGGTCAAGATGAATGAAGAATTGAAGCCAGCGCTTAAAGCTAGCGGTTTGATGACTCGTGACGCTCGTATTAAGGAGCGCAAGAAGCCGGGTCTTAAACGCGCTCGCCGTGCCCCACAGTGGAGCAAACGTTAATCAGCGTTCTTTTACTTTTCTATATTCCAAGAAATCCTCTGTTATGGAGGATTTTTTGTTGCCCAGTCTAGCTAAATGTTGTATATTAAAAATAGTTTTAAGCCTGATTTTATGTCTACTCGAGTTACTAATATTGCCAAGAATACTTCTTATTTTACCCTGGCTTTGATTTTGCAAAAAGTCATTTCTTTAACTTACTTTACTATTTATGCCCGAACCCTGGGGCCAGCTGATTTGGGTAAGTATTATTTGGCTATTTCATTAACTAGCATCTTCTCTATTTTTATTGATATTGGCCTAGCTAATGTTTTGACTCGTGAAATTGCCAAAGATGAACAGCGAGCTGGCCAATGGTTGGGATCGGCTTTGGCTATCAAGATTCCTTTAGCCGCCCTAACATCTTTAGTGGTGGTGGTTTTGGTTAATCTTTTAGGTTATCCAGAACTTACTAGACAATTAGTTTATTTATCCATGATTTGCATGGTTTTAGATTCGTTTACTTTAACTTTTTTTGCTTGTTCGCGGGGCTTTCATAATCTTAAATTTGAAAGCCTGTCTTCTATTATTTTTCAAGCTATTGTTTTATTGGCTAGCCTATTTATTCTTAGCCAAGGTGGTGGAGTTCGTTGGTTGATGTTGTCGCTAGTTTTAGCTAGCGCCTATAATTTTCTTTATTCACTGATTGTTTTATGGAAGTATTGGCAAGTACCGCTACGACCGCGCTGGCAGCCAGAAGCACTTAGGGCAATTATTGCTTTAGCTGCCCCTTTTGCTGGTTATGCTATTTTTCAGCGTTGTTATACTTATTTAGACTCAGTTTTTTTGTCCAGATTAATTGGCGATGCAGCCGTTGGTATTTATCAGGTGCCATTTAAAATTATCAATGCCTTACAATTTTTGCCCATGGCCTTTATTGCTTCACTATATCCAGCCCTAAGTCTTTATTGGCAAAAAAATCGCTCCCAATTATCGATTACTTTTGTCCGGGCTATATTTTATTCCGCCATCATTTCTTTGCCACTAGCTATTGGCGGTTGGGTGGCGGCCGATCAATTGGTTTTGATTTTTAGTGATGGCTATGCCGAAGCTATTTGGCCGTTAAAAATCTGTTTAATGGCCTTACCGTTTATGTTCGTCGGTTATCCTGTTGGTTCATTACTCAATGCTTGCGATCGTCAACGGGTTAATACGCGCAATATGTTGATTGTGCTGTTAGTTAGTGTTGTTATGAATCTTTTATTGATTCCTCGTCTAGGTGTAGTTGGTGCCAGTTTAACCGTTTTATTGACCAGTATTTTAATGGTGATTTTGGGTTCTTGGCAGGTCCGGCCAATTTTGGGCCAATCACCACGGCTAATTGGCCGGCTGGCCAAGGTTTTAGCCGCTGCGGTTATTATGGGTTTAATTATTTGGCAGCTCAAGGCCTTGTTAAATATTTTTATTTTAGTCGCCTTAGGTGGGTTGATTTATGGTTTAGTTTTGTTCTTGGTCGGAGCTTTGCATTGGTCAGATTTAGCTAGTATCGTCGGCTCGTTTCGTCGTCGACCCGCTAATCATTAATTTATGCGTTGTTTATTGGTCACTTTAGAATATCCACCTTTTCATGGCGGTATTGCCCATTATTATAGTCACCTGGTTGATGCTTGGCCGGCCACTGAAGAGCTGGCTGTCTTAGATAATAACCAACAGCAATTACAGGCGTCTAAAGGTTTTTGGTCCTGGAGACGATCATTTAAAGCTATTTGGCAAACGGTCAAGAGCCAGAAGATTAATTATATTTTTGTTGGTCAAATTTTACCCTTAGGCACAGTAGTTTGGATCTTGTCTTATGTTTTACCGATTAAATATGGTGTTTTTTTGCATGGTATGGATTGGGGGCAAGCGACAAGGCGTCCGCGCAAGTACTGGTTAGCCAAAAAGATAATTAAGCGAGCAACAACAATTATTGCCGCCAACAGCTATGTTGCTGGATTAGTCAAACAGGCGTTGCCAGCAATTGGTAATCGTTTGGTGGTGATTAACCCTGGACTTAGCCAAATAGAGCCGCCGCTGGTCAGTCCTGATTACTTGCAACAATTGCGCCAGCGTTACGATATATTAGGTAAGCCGGTTTTATTAACGGTTGGGCGACTAGTAGAGCGCAAAGGAGTTGATCAGGTTTTGCAGTCTTTACCTCAATTGCTAGGTAAATATCCTGATTTGCGCTATGTTGTTGTCGGGCAAGGGTCGTATTTAGCCGCTTGCCAACAGCTGGCCAGTGACCTAGGTGTCAGTTCAGCAGTTATTTTTGTAACGTCTGCCGACGACCAAGAACGGACGGCTTGGTATCAGTTGGCTGATATTTTTATTATGCCGGCTCGTCAACTAGGCGGTGATTTTGAGGGCTTTGGTATTGTTTATTTAGAGGCTAATCAAGCCGGCAAACCAGTTATTGCTGGTCAATCTGGCGGGGTTGGCGATGCCGTGGTGGATGGCTTGAATGGTCTAATGGTCAACCCCGAGTCAGTTAGTCAAATCGTTGCGGCTGTAAGTCGACTTCTGGATAATCCAGTCTTTGGTCATCAATTGGGTCAAGCTGGTAAAGCTAGACTAGCTGAATTTCTTTGGCCAGTTCAAGCTGCCAAATTAGTTAAATTTACTAATAAAACTTGTTTATAATCTTATGATTTCAGTTATTATTCCGGTTTACAATCAAGCTGACAAAATTGGAGCTTGTTTGAATAGTCTCCTTAAACAGACTTATCGCGATTTGGAAATTATTATTGTTGATGATGGATCAATTGATGGATTAGATAAGGTTCTGGCTGAATGGGAGCCAAAATTACAGGCCGCCAAGTTGGGCTACAAAATCATTGTTCAAACTAATCAGGGGTCCAATCCAGCTCGCAATCGTGGTTTAGCCGAAGCGACTGGTCAGTATTTATTGTTTAGCGATGCTGATATTCAATGGCGGGCCGATGCTTTGGAAAAAATGCTCAAAGCTCTGGAAACCAATCCTCAAGTTAGCTATTGCTATGCCTCTTTTCGTTTTGGTTGGAAAAAGTTTAATTTGTGGCCTTTTGATGCTGAAAGGTTGCGCCGCCAGCCTTATGTTCATACCTCAGCCTTGGTGCGTCGGGCTGATTTTCCTGGTTTTGATAACCAGATTAAACGTCTTCAGGATTGGGATGTTTGGTTGACTATGTTAGAGAATGGTAAAATTGGTTTATTCTACGATGATTTTTTATTTACTGTGGCCGGTGGTGGCCATATTAGTAGTTGGTTGCCCAGTTTTGCTTATAAATTATTGCCGTTTTTATCACGGGTTAAAAAATATAAACAAGCTGAGGCTATTTTACGAGCCAAACATCATTTACCCAATTATGACTAAGTGTCGAGTTTTAGTAATTGCCTTATTAGCCTTGGTTGTTGCTATTGGCGGAATTATTTATTTTTGCAACCGACGGCCAGTTTTTCACGGTGATTATCAGCTATTTTCGTCTAAAGGTCGTCCTATAGCTAAAATCGAAATATTGTCGGATAAACAGCAACAATATCAGGGTTTTAGCCGCCAAGTTGAGCCTTGCCCAGATTGTGGACTATTGTTTATTTGGCCGGTTTTACTACAGCCAACCATAGTTATGCGAAAAATGACTTTTGCTTTAGATTTGGTTTGGCTTAGGGATCAGCAAATAGTTCAGTTTACTGAGAATGCTGCCCCTGAGGGTAAAAAACCTAAAGTTGACTATCAGCCCAATCAGCCGGTTGATGCTGTTTTAGAGGTACCGGCCGGCTTTATTCATCGGCACAATTTACAGGTTGGCCAATCATTAACTTGGCGTTAAATAAGTAAACTATGAAATGTTCTTGGACCATGATTCGCCATAGCCTGGAAGCGATTATTTTATTAGAATTATTTTCAGCTTTGGGTTATTTTTATCCGATAATTGGCACAATAGCTTTTGTTGTTGGTTGTTTAATTGTTGCCTGGTTGGCTATTCGCCGTTTAGAATGGGGATTGTATGTTTTAGCGGCTGATTTATTAATTAGTTCCAAGGGTTATTTATTATCTTTGGATTTGGCTGGATTCAAATTATCGTGGCGAATTGGTATCTGGTTGGTTATTATGGCGGTGTGGTCTATCCAGTTATTATTAGCTTTATATCGACGTCAAAGTTGGCCAAGAGAAGTTTGGCAACGTCTTAAAACTAGCGGTTGGTTGGTATTATTAATTATGATGATTTTTGCGACCATTAATGCTTGGTGGCGCGGTAATCAATTAACCAATATCTTTTTTGATGCCAATGGTTGGTTATTCTGGCTAATATTTCTACCATTATTATCAGTCCCAACTTGGTCTATCAAGCGCTTAACGGGGGTATTATCGGCTGGCATGTTATGGTTGGTGGTTAAAACTAGTTTTTTATTGTATGCCTTCGGTCATTTTTCAGCAGCCTTGCGCACCGTGATTTATCGTTTAATCCGCGATACTCAGGTTGGTGAGATAACTAGTTTATCGGCTCAATTTTATCGGGTGTTTATTCAATCACAGGTTTATTTATTAATTTTTTTGGCCATTGTTGCCTGGCAATTGGCTAGCCATTTACCATTAAAGAATTGGTTAAAATGGTTAATTAGTCGAGATGGTTTATTTTATCTAGCCGCCTTTAGTCTTAGTTTAATGCCAATTATTGTCGGTTTTTCTCGTAGTTTTTGGTTTGCTTTGGCGCTAATTATGCTTTTTTTAGTGGTAGCTATTTGGCGGCGTTATCGTTGGCCGGTGGTTTGGCGCTGGTCTTTAACTTTATTGTTAGCTGGATTTTTGTCGTTAGTTTTAATCGTGGTTATTGTTCGCTTTCCTTGGCCACGGCCACAACTATCTTTTAACGCCGGAAATTTATTAGAAGAAAGACTTGGCAATCTAGACAGTGAGGCTGGAGCTTCTTCGCGTTGGTCATTATTGCCAAAAATGGTTGAAGCTATTAGACAAGATCCCTTACTGGGTCAAGGTTTTGGTGCAACTATTACTTATCAATCAGCTGATCCACGAATTTTAGAAAATAAAGCCGGTGGTTATTATACAACTTACGCTTTTGAATGGGGTTGGTTAGATATTATTTTAAAATTTGGCCTATTATTTGCTATTTGGTATTTCGTTTGGCTGGGTCGTTTGAGTTGGCAGGCTTGGCGAGCTGGTCCAGTGGGTCAATTTTTAGTCATTGGTTTAATCGTTTTAGCGGCCGTCCATTTCTTTAGTCCTTATTTAAATCATCCCCTGGGTATTGGTTTTTTGGCCGGA
>CAYVMB010000024.1:0-8149 GCA_964452435.1 uncultured Gammaproteobacteria bacterium | reverse complement strand
TTTGGTGTTTGTTCTGGCTGTAAAGCAGTTGGCGGTGAACAACCAGAACGAGATGCCGCTTGTAATTGCACTGGTTCAGCTGGCAAGTATTGCGATGGTTCAGTTCCTGAGGGCCTTTGTCGTGATTGCTCACAAATGACTAATGCCGCTGAATGTTCTAGCCACAATACTTGTTGTTTTGACCAAAAAACTGGTAAGTGCCGTGGCGTAGTGGATGGTGCTAAAATAACCACTGGACCTGATATTGGTAAATGTGGTTATTATGCTTGCGATGGTAGCGCTTGTTCTGGTGGTTTTACAGCTGATGGACCATTTGCCACAGCCCCGGAATGTGAGGCCAGATGTCGTGTTGTTAGTTTGCAGGGTCAATCTTGTAATTTAGCCACTACTACTACGACTGGAATTAACCCTTATAATAATTTACCTAATACTCAACAAATTGGTTGTGGTTATCAATTGTGCGCCGCGCCGTTAAGTTGTCGAGTAGCTACTGGAGTAGGGGCTACCAGTACTAATCAAGCTGACTGTGGTACTTGTTGTTGTGATCCTAGCAATGACACTTGTGGCCAATTAAACACCAATTTATCTTGTGTAGCCGATCGTGGGCAGTGTTCTGGATCTGGGCGTGGTCTGTGTTGTGGCTGTCAGCGTGATACTGATTGTGGAGACAGCATCAATAATGGTTGTGGCCGTGATACTTGTTGCCAGGCCCGACCAACATTAGTTGACACATTGCCCGTGGATGGTCAGCAAAATATTTGTCGCAACTCGGTAATTAAGGCTAGGTTTAGTCAACCTTTAGATTTAGCTAGTTTATCAAACAATCTTCTTTTAATTGCTGACTATGGTAATGATCGAGAATGTCCAGCCGGCACTGAATATTTGGCCTTAAATTCAGCCAATCAAACTAATTGGTGGTCACGATTACGACAAAGAGTCTTGGCCTGGTTTAAGCCCAGCGCTTTGGCCGTTTTGCCATCAGCCGGCAATACTTATTGTTCTATTAATAAAGAGGTTGATATGGTTGGTCGGGAGATGACTATCCGGCCAATTGGTCTTTTGGAAGCCAATAGACGATATTTTGTGGCCATTATGACCGACCCGGACACTAATGATAATCAAGCAGTGGGTCTTTTAAGCCAGTTTGGCATCGGAATGTCTCAAGGACAAACTTTGCGGTTTAATAATTTAAAATTAGCCGCAGCCATCCAGTGGTCATTTATGACCAATAACCAAGTTTGTAAAATTGATCATGTTGAAGTTGAACCAGCTTCAGTTTTATTATCTGACCTGCAGGCCACTACCAGCCTAACAGCAATTGCCGTTAGCGCGGCTGGCCAACCACTAACTCCCAATGCTGCCTATAATTGGCAATGGTCTTGGTCAATTGGTAATCCAGCGGTAGCTCAATTAAATGCGGTTGATAATCAAGCGGTTATTCGTCCTCAAAACAAGAAAGATGCCGAGACTTATGTTCGGGCGACTGCCCAAGTAACCGCCGATCAGTCCAACAGTGCTGGATCAGCTCTAGCCAGCTTTTCTAAAGAAGTACCAGTTAAAGTTTTTCTATGTGCTAATCCGTGGCCGGCTCGTCGTAGTGATGGCAGTTGGCAGCCATGGACTGACTATGCTACCAATATGCAATTTTACTATTGCCGTGACGGACAAGCTGATAGTCAAACCAATGGCTTGCCCGGATTAAAAGTGGTTAGCAGTACCGATCCTATGGCTATTAATCCAGCTTTTTATTTCTTCCGTTATAATCCAATAACTGCCTCGCCGACTAATTTGCAGGGCACGGCTTTACCGTCTGGTCAGACCGTTAATCTGCAATGGAATGCTTACCCTAGTGCTGTTGGTTATAAGGTTTATTATGGTTTGCATAGCGGTCAATATTTTAGTGATCCAATTAGCCTTCCCGGAGGTACTTTAACGGCGACGATTAGTAATTTAATTAATGGTCAACTCTATTATGTGGCCGTCTCAGCAATTTTACAGATTGATCAGATAACCTTTGCTGAAACCCCGCTATCTTCAGAGATTCAAATTCGTCCTCTAGATATTCGGCCGCCAGCAGAAGTACGTTGTGTCGTTAAGACTATTGGCTCTAATAAAATTAATTTACAGTGGAGGAGAAATACCGATGATACGACAGCTTATCGCCTTGAATATCGTTCAGCAGGGGCCGCGACAGCTGGTCAAGTGATTATTGTTAGTCAGCCAACAACCGGTAGCAGTGTTGCTGGAGTTATCCCCAATTTAATTAATCCAATTGACACTATAGTTGATATTAAAGCTACAGACCAAGCAGGTAATATTAGCAATCGACAGAATGAGTCTACTGTCGGCTGTGCTGAATAACCTTTAATTTGGTGGCTGATTAGCTTTGTGATATAATAATTTAGCTTATTTATAAAATTAAATCTATGTTTGAGGAATTGGATAAACAGACTGCTTCAAGTCCAGCCAGCCAGCCAGCCAATAATTCAGAGGCTACCCCAGCTTCAACCCCGGCAACCGGAAGCGGTACCGAGAGTCCGGTACAAGATATTTTTGCTAACGTTGAATCGCCAACCGCCAGCCAGCCAGCCAGCCCTCAATCTTTTGCTCAACCATTTATGCCGGCTGGTATTCCATCAAGTAGTCAACCAGTTAGCCAAGCTATTCCCAAGTCTGGCTTTAACGCAAAATTGATACTGATTATTTTAGTTATTTTGATTGTAGCTGGCGGCGGTGCGCTAGTTTATTTGCAATATTTTAAGCAAACTCCTCCAGACATTATCACCCCGGAGGCAATTAATACAGTTGGTGAATTGCCAGTTACCCCCACCGAAGAGATAATTGCTACAGCTACCGATGAAGTTATTGTTACGCCAACCAGTACTGATGGTCAGATGATAGTTGGTGATAATGGTGAGCTGAATGCAGTTGCAGAACCAACTACCACTGGTGAAATGGAGGCCAATGTTGTGGCTGAGAACCCCGTTCCTGAGGCTAACCCTAATTTAGATAGTGATCAAGATGGTTTAACTGATGCCGAAGAGTTAAATATTTATCAGACTAACCCACTGCAAGCCGATAGCGATAGCGATGGCTATACCGATGGAGATGAAGTTAGAGCGGGCTATAATCCATTGGGCACGGGCAAATTAATTCAATAATCATTAAACTATCGGTATTTAGACTATGTCGGATCAGCCGACTAACAACTTTAAAATTGCCTATTCTGATGAAACCGGCGTTTCAGCTGAGCAGCTTGAATTTGTCCAGCAGAGTGAGATAGGCGTTGGTACTGAAGTCGGCCAGCATATTTATACTATGCCCAAGGCTTTTCGCTTTGGTGCTAAAACTAACTCCGGTAACAAGGTCGGCTTATTAGTTATGGTGGCTGGATTGCTTTTGTTTATGGCTTTAGTTTATATTGGCTATTTAGTGCTCAATAAAAAGCCAATTTTTAGCTTTCGTCCAACAGTCCTAGAAAATAATTTTACCCCAACCACCACCAATCAGCCGACTACGGTAGTGACTACTACTGAGGCAGCCAATCAGGTAGTGATTGATTTATCTGATCCCGAGCAAGCTTATTTGCAATTAAGATTAAAGCTTGATCAGGCCTCTACTCTAGAAGAATATTTAAATATTTTTATTGCTGGGGCTAGCCAAGATAAAGCCCATCAATTAGCCGAACAGGCCATTGGTCTAGATGCTTTATCCGAAAGTCAAAAGTCCAGCACCTTAAGTATTAGCAAATCAATGTTGGTGTCATTGTCGGCCGCCGATCAAATTGTTAAAGAAATAAATGGTGATCGAGCGACTTTGATGATAACTAAAGCTGATACTGGGCGAGTGGCCATTGCTACTATGCTATTGGAAAATAGTCAGTGGAAATTTGATGATGAGCATTGGCAAGATGCTGATAATTCTAATAACAGCACCACCACAACTGAAATTATGGCCACATCTTCCTCAAGCACTACAGTTGATATGGCCGTTGAATTATCTTTAGATTCTGATACGGATCAAGATGGTTTGACCGATAAAGAGGAGGCTATTGTTGGTACTAAAATTGATCAGGCCGACAGTGATAACGATGGCTACGGTGATTTGGCTGAGTTACGGTCTGGCTATAATCCAGCTGGTAGCGGCAAAATTGCCAGCAACAGCGGATTAAAACTAACCCAACAGGGTCGTTGGTCGGCTTTGGTGCCAGCAGCCTGGCTTGGTCAGTCGGGTAATGATGAATCGGCTATTTTTCGTCCCAGCGACGGCCAGTTTATCCAGATAGTTAATCTAAGCAAGAAACCAGGCCAAGATTTGGCTAGCTGGTATGAAGAAATTTTTACTGGTCAAGCTGCTGATGTCGTGAGCGCTGGCCAAAATCAATTAGCGGTTAGTCTGGATGGTTTGACTTATTATGTTTCTCGTCCAGAATTAAATTATCTGATTAGCCTAACTTATAATCCCGAGTCAACTAAATTATTGAGCTATAGCAATATTTTCCGTTTAGTTGCTGATAGCTTAGTGATTAGCAATTAAAATGATAAGCGGTCGTAATTTAACTAGACAGACCATTGATTTGGTCAAATGGCAAAAACTTAGTCAGTTATTTTTAGATGAGCAAAGAGCGGTTGGTGAAGTTAGTCTAGTTTTAGTTGGTGATAAGCGCATTCGTAACTTAAATCGACAGTATCGTCATAAAGATAAAATAACTGATGTCTTATCTTTTGCTAGTGATGAGGTTGGACAATTAGGTGAGATAATTATTGATTACCAGCAAATTATGCGTCAAGCTCGGCGGTTTAAAAATTCTATGTGGTGCGAATTGATATTTATTACCACCCACGGACTTTTGCACTTATTGGGCCATGATGATGAAACCGAAAATGGTTGGAAAACTATGGAAAAAATAAGCCAAGATTTTATTGACCAATACCAGATATGTTAAGTTGCCGGCGTTTATGGAAAAGCTTCCGCTATGCCCGTTACGGACTACAGCGAGTAGCTAAAGAAGAACAGAATTTTGCTATCGAGCTGACTATTGGCTTAGGAGCGGTGATTTTAGCAATTATTTTACAATTTAGTTTGCTAGAATGGACAATCCTGGTTTTAACAGTCGGCTTTGTCTTGATGGCTGAGTTACTCAATAGCGCTGTGGAGCGAGTTAGTGACCTATTGAAGCCACGCCTGGATATTTATGTTAAAGAGATTAAAGATATTATGGCCGCCACGGTTTTTTTAGCAGCTGGATTATCAGTTATTGTCGGATTAATATTATTTTTACCACACTTAATTGAACGGTTAATCACTATATTTCAATAAATTATATGAGGGATCAAACATTGGTGGCCGGTTTGGATATCGGCTCAACAGAAATTAGGTTAGTAGTCGGTCAAGTTACTGGCGGCCAGTTGCAAGTTATTGGTGCGGTCGCTGCTCCAGCTGCCGGCATGAGTAAAGGAATTGTTAATAATATTGAAGAGGTCGCCTCTTCGGTGGTAACCTGTCTGGAAAAATCAGAACGCCTAGTCGGTGTTCGGGTAGATAGCGTTTATATCGGAGTTAGTGCGCCTAACTTGAAATGTGAGCGCAGCAAAGGAGTGGTGGCCATCAATCAGATGAATAATGAAATTACTGATGAAGATGTTACTAGGGTTATTGAGGCGGCCCAAGCCTTGTCACTGCCAGCTAATTATGAGGTTTTACATGTCATTCCTATTAAGTATCGGGTAGATAATCAGGAGGATGTTAAGAATCCAGTTGGCATGTCCGGCATTCGTCTAGAGGTGGAGGTCCTGATTATTCAGTCTTTGACTAATCAGATTCGCAATATGACCAAGGTTATTGAACAGGCTGGCTTGTCAATTGTTAGTCCGGTTTTAGCCCCGCTGGCGGCCGCTGAAGCCGTAGTTAGCGCTCGGTCTAAAGAATTGGGAGTGGCCCTAGTCAATATTGGCTCGTTAACCACTAGTTTGGCGGTTTTTGAGGAGGGTCAATTATTACATGCTGCTATCTTGCCAATTGGTTCTGATCATATTACTGCTGATATTGCTATTGGACTACGTTGTTCTATTAATTTGGCTGAAAAGATTAAATTGGAATTTGGTCAAGCCAATCCCGATAAGATTGATAAAGACGATGAAGTTGACATTACCCCGCTGATTTCTCCAGATAATGAAGTTGATGAGCCAATGACCGTGCCGATGAAATATTTGTCGGGAATTATTGAGGCCAGAGTTGGTGAAATTTTTCATAAAGTTGATGCTGAATTAAAAAAGATTAATCGATCTGGTATGCTGCCAGCCGGTGTAGTCCTTTTGGGCGGTGGTGCCAAATTGGCTGGCTTGACTGATTTGGCTAAAAAGAATTTGCGTTTGCCAGTTTGCTTGGGAGCCAATCGTAATATTGCCGCCGTCATTGACAAGGTTAATGACTTAAGTTACTTAACCGCTCTTGGTTTAGTGGCCTGGGGCGATCACTATGATTTTTTAACTGGTGGTGAGACAGCTGGCGGTGGTTTTAAGCCTGGCCAGGCGATTAAAAAAGCTAAAGATTGGTTTGGCTCGTTATTTTTAAAGTGATTTTCTTGATTTTTTTGCTTAGATAATCTACAATCAAAGCAATTAGACTATTTAATTTTATAGCTCGTTAGCTAATATTCTTATGACAGAAATCAAGCCAGCAGTTGAGGCGCCAGCCAAAATTAAGGTTGTCGGCGTCGGCGGTTCCGGCGGCAACGCTATTAATCGCATGATTGAAGGCGGTATTAAAGGCGTTGAATTTATCGTCATTAATACTGATATTCAAGATTTGAATTATAATAAGGCGCCAGTTAAAATTCATATTGGCAAGACTGTAACCAAGGGTTTAGGAGCTGGTATGAATCCCGATTTGGGTCGTGATGCCGCAGCTGAGTCGCAAAATGAAATTCGGGATGCCTTAAAAGGAGCTGACATGGTTTTTGTTACTTGCGGTTTGGGCGGCGGTACTGGTACTGGAGCTTCGCCAGTGGTAGCTGAATTGGCCCATGATCTGGGAGCTTTAACTATTGCCGTAGTCACTAAGCCGTTTACTTTTGAAGGTGCGCAGCGGCGCAAGATTGCTGAACGGGGACAGGCTGAATTGACTGACAAAGTTGATGCGGTAATTACTATTCCTAACGATCGGATTTTTCAAGTAATTGACAAAAAGACCACTATTTTAGAGGCTTTTGGTATTGTTGATGATATTTTACGTCAAGGTGTTCAAGGAATTTCGGAAATTATTAATGTACCAGCCTTAATTAATGTTGATTTTGCCGATGTCAAATCTATTATGATGAATGCCGGCAGTGCCTTAATGGGTATTGGTCAGGCTTCTGGTGAAAATCGAGCCATTGAAGCGGCTAAAGCAGCTATCAATTCACCACTTTTAGAAATGTCCATTGATGGGGCCAAGGGCGTATTATTTACGATTACCGGTGGACCAAGCTTGGCTTTGGATGAAATTCATGAAGCAGCCAAGATCATTACTAACTCAGTTGATGAAGAGGCGCGAATAATTTTTGGTACCTCGGTTGATAATAATTTTAAAGATGAGGTTAGGGTAACGGTAATTGCCACTGGTTTTGATAATCGGTCTACGGGTGTTGAAAATCAACCAACGAGCAAGAGTTATGATCATTTTTATAAGCCGACGACTTTTGTTGAAAACAATCAGAACGATGATTCTGGTGAAGAAGTTAAAGAAAATCGTAAGGGTTTGATGTCAGCCTTAAAAAAAGCTCAATCTGAACCAGCTCGCCAGATGGTGCCACCGACAGCTTCTAATTTGGGACTTGATGATGACGACGATGATTTAAGTATTCCAACTTTTATCCGTAAAAAGTTGATGTAAAACGAATAAAATTTTTATACAAAAAATGCCGCCCCGTTATAGGGTGGTATTTTTTATTATTTTTAGCCTATTTTCTGGCTCTTGTTCACTTTTTTAAAAGTGCTATAATTAAGCCATAAGACAACTACATTTTGTGGGGCGACCACTTAATCAGACACAATATGTAGTTTTAGCCAAAAATCATGAAATGTCCGATTTGTTATCATTCTGAGACCAAGGTAGTAGACTCGCGAGTCGCCAGTGACGGCTTGTCGATCCGCCGCCGCCGCGAATGTTT